>NZ_JBOFQF010000029.1:0-52434 GCF_051660745.1 Segniliparus sp.
CCCGTCCAGCCGGACGGGGCCCCACAGCATCTTTCGCGGTCGTGGCTACAGCATGGGGGTGAGCTTGCGGAGCACCGCGATCACCTTGCCGAGGACCTTCGCCTTCTCGCCACGGAACGGCTGGTAGGCCTTGTTCTCCGGGTGGAGCCAGATCTCTCGTCCGTGCCTGCGCAGCGTCTTCACGGTCGCCTCGTCCTCGAAAAGGGCGGCGATGATCTCTCCGTCGTACACCGGGGTCTTGGTCGGGCGGACGACGACCCAGTCGCCGTCGTGGATGCCTGCCTCGACCATGGAGTCTCCGGTCACGGACAGCAGGAAGGCGGCTTCGGTGCCGACCAGCTCGCGGGGGAGCGGGAAGAGGTCCTCGACGTGCTCCTCGGCCAAGACCGGCGCGCCTGCCGCGATCCGGCCGACGAGCGGGACCAGGACGGCGGTGGGGTTCGGCTGCTCCGGCTTCTCCTCGCCCGCAGGCGTCAGCTCGCCGCTGGTGGCGATGAGCTGGCGCGTGTCCACCGCGCGCGGGCGGTTCGCCTCACGGCGCAGGTAGCCCTTCTGCTGCAAGGACCGCAATTGGTGGGCCACCGAGGAGGTCGAGGCGAGTCCGGCGGCCTCCCCGATCTCCCGGATGCTCGGGGGGAATCCACGCTCTCGGATGGAGGAGCGGATGATCTCCAGGATCTCTTGCTGCCTCGGGCTGAGCTCGGGGGGGAGCGGGGTCACCTGCACCTCGGAGAGGGGGGCGAGCTCCGACGAGCCGCTTTCGCCCCCGGCGGCGGATGTGTCTTTTTTCACTTTCGTGACGGACCCTTTGGGTCTGCCCAAAGGCCTGCCGCCAGTTTTGGCTTTGGCTTCAGTGGTTTTGGCCGAACGGCTCGAGGATGGCATGGCAACCTTTCTTGTCGTGTCCCGGAAGTGGGGATTCTCCCTTTCGCCGTGATCGATTCGCGGTGCGGCAGTCCCTCTCCGGGTCAGTTTTTCTCGGGGTTGTGCCCCCTGGCGGCGACTCCTTGTCCAAAGAGGCCGGGCTCTCCGGCCAGCTTCCGTCCCCGCCGACTATAACGGATTGGCATTCATTTTTCAAACACGTGTTCGCTAGTGTCGGGGTTTTTGTCGGTCCTCCGTGCTATACATCCATTATGCGCGTTCATCGAATACGCGTTCGTTTAGAGAGGAGCTTTTGATGAGCCAGGTTATGACTGCTTCCCGACGAGACCGAGTCGCCCCCCGGAAGCTTGCCGCCGGACGGGTGTGCTCGAACACCGCGTTGACCAGCGGAGTCCGGCACGTTTCGCCCAAAGGCGCTCCGGTCGGCAAGCCGAGCTGCGACCGCGCGCGAATCAAAACCGTCCAGCCGGACTTGCCCCGGGTGAGCGGCGCTTCCGCGCTCCTCACCGCCATGCTCCTCGTCGCCATCGCCTTCGGGGTGCTCCTGCTCGGCTCGTGGCGGCAGTCGGCGGTCTCGGGCGTCTCCGAACAACAAGAAGCCGCAGTGCACGCGTCGGGGCTGGCCGCGCAGGCCGACGGCGCAGAAGGGCCGGGCCGCGAGTGACCGCCCAAGCGGGGCCGTTATTGTGGAGGCATGACGGGACATGTCGGCTTCCACACCATCTCAGGCCATGCACTGCCCGTTTTGTAAACACCCAGACACGAGGGTGATGGATTCGCGGGTCGCAGACGAAGGCCGGAGCATACGCAGGCGTCGTTCGTGCCCGGACTGCGGCAGACGGTTCACCACGGTCGAGTCCGCCGTGCTCTCGGTCGTCAAGCGCAATGGCATTGCCGAGCCGTTCAGCCATGAAAAGGTGATCAAAGGGGTGCGACGGGCCTGCCAGGGGCGCGACGTCGACGAGGACGCGCTCCTCAAGCTCGCCAGAGACGTCGAAGACGCCGTCCGCTCGGGGGGCGCGGCGGAGGTGCCCAGCAATGAGATCGGTCTGGCGATACTCGGCCCGCTGCGCGATCTCGACGAGGTGGCGTATTTGCGGTTCGCCTCCGTCTACCGCTCGTTCGACTCGGCCGCCGATTTCGAAGCCGCTATCCGCGAGCTGCGCGAGCACCAGAAGTCGCGCGGCAACTAGTCGTCGTCCTCGCCAGGCGCGGACTCTGGGCGGGTCGCGAGGAAGCGTTCGAATTGGGCGCCGAGCTCTTCGGCGCTCGGCAGCTCTTCGAGGTCGCTCAGGGGCGGCAGCTCGTCCTCTGCGCTCTGCGAGTAGCCGTCGTACTGGTCTTCCAGCGAGGTGATGGCCCGCTGCACTTCGTCGCTGGCGCTGACTTGCTCATCGATTTGCCCATGCGTCGTTTTGACCGCCTCGTGGAGGGCGTCCAACGGGAAGACGAGCCCGCTGTTCTGCGTGACTTGTTCGAGCAGGCCGAGCGCGGAGGCGGGGTAGCCCGCATTGGTGAGGTAGTGCGGCACGTACGCGGTGAAGCCGAGCGAGGGGATGCCGTGTTGCGCGAGCCTGAGTTCGAGCAAAGCGGCCGCGCTCCCGGAGATCAAGGCCTCGCCGTCGTATTTGCGGTGGTCCGCGATGAGCACCGGGTCGAGGGAATGCGCCATGACGATCGGAGGGCGGGTGTGCGGCACGGTCATCGAGAGGGCGGAGAGGCCGATGCTGCGCGTCACGCCGAAATGTCGTGCGACTTCCTCGACCGCCGCCACGAATCTTTCCCACATGAGGTCCGGTTCGAGCCCCGAGAGGAGGAGGAACGGCGTTCCGTTCGAATCCGTGAGCCCGTACAGCCGTAATGTGGGCTCCTCGTAGTGCGCGAAGCTGTTCTTGGCGAATTTGAGCGGGGGACGGCGAGACCGGTAGTCCAACAAGACGTCGATGTCGAACGTCGCGAGCATGGTCGCAGGCAGCGACTCCACGAGATGGGCGGCGGCGAGCTTGGGGGCCTGTCCTGCGTCGAGGAAGCCTTCCAGCGCGTGGACGAGGACAAGACCGCCGTGGTGGGACCATGGGTTTGCCGGATCTTCGGGCTCGATCTGGTACAGCTGCGCTGGGTCTTGGTTCATTGTCTCTCCAGAATAAACCCATCGGTTATCCACCGGGAAAAAACTGATTTCCACAATTTTCCCGATCGATCAGAAAGCCGGTGGCATTGTCGGTGGTCGGGCCGATCCTGCAGGTATGACCACAGGATGGAACACACCGCAGGACGGCGCGGGAGTCTTCTCGACCGGGCCGGGCGGTCTGATCGCAGCGCTTCCGGCGCTGCTCGGCTTCGTCCCGGACGACTCGCTGGTGGCTCTGACGGTCTCCGGCTGGCCGTCCGCCGCGCGGGTCGGCCATGTGCTGCGCGTCGATCTCGACGGGCTCGACGAGGAGGTGTTCGCGCGCATCCGGCCTCTTCTCGCGCTCGCGGCGGGGACGGAGGCCGACTGCGTCCTCGTCGTCCTCGGAGGGAGCGGCGCAGACGCGGACCGGACGGCGTTGTGCGCGCGGTTCGCGCAGTCCGCGCTGCCGCTCGGTGCGCGGCTGTCCGCCGCGTTCTGGGCTCCGTCGACATCGGGCGGCGCCTTGTGGCGGGCTCTGCTGGGCCCTTGGGCGCAGGGGACGGTCGCGGACCCCCGCGCCGACCTTGCCCATGTCGTCGGCGCCCTGCGCGGCGATGTGATCGCGTCGAGCCGCGAACAGCTGCGGGAGCTGCTGCGGGCGAACCCCCTCGATCGCGCAGCCGTCAGGCATGCGGCGCGTGGTCTCGGCGGGTCGGGGCGAGCCGTGGCGGCGGCAGAGCGGGAGATATTCGAAGCGATCGGGCGAGCGGGGCTCTTCGCCACGCTCGATCCAGGGCGGGCGGCGCGTTTCGCCGTGGCGCTTCGGACGAGGGAGACGCGGGACCGCCTGGTCTCGGCGACAGTCGAAGCCGCCACGGGGCCTGAGCCTAGCGGCGCCGAGCTGCTCTGGTCCCGGCTTGTTCCGATGCTCCCGGACGACGCGCGGGCGGAAGCGGCCGCCCTCCTCGCGCTCGCCTGGTACGCCAGGGGCAGAGGCGCTGCGGCGAGGGTCGCGCTTGAGGAGGCGCTTGTCGCGGACCCCGCGCACGAGCTGGCCCAACTGCTGGAGGCCTGCCTCTTCGCCGGAGTGCGACCGGAGGCCTTGCGGACGTTGGTCCAGGATTCGGGCTAGAAGCCCGGACTACACCTTTTCGACCTGGACCGCGTGTGCCAGGTCGTGGGGGATCTCCACGCTCTCATGGCCGGGCACGCCGATGATCACGGCTTGGCCGCGCACTTCGGCGGTGACCTTCGCGTCGGGGACGGCCCCGGCCCGGCGGAACTGGGCGATGAGGTCGACGTCCGCCTGGACATGCTCGGCGAGACGGCGGATCACAACGGGGATCGGGCCGCCCTTCGGCAGCTCGCTGAGGCGGGTCAGCCCCTCGTCCTCGTTCTTGGCCTCGGCGTTCTCGCCGAGCTCCGTGAGACCGGGGATGGGGTTCCCGTACGGCGAGCTCACCGGGTGGCCCAGCACTTCGACGAGGCGGCGCTCCACCTCGTCGCTCATCACGTGCTCCCAGCGGCATGCCTCTGCGTGCGCGTGCTCCCACTTGAGCCCGATGACGTCGACGAGCAGCCGCTCGGCCAGGCGGTGCTTGCGCATGACCGCCACGGCCCGGATCCGGCCCTTCTCGGTCAGCTCCAGCCGTCGGTCGTCCCGGATGACCAGCAGCCCGTCCCGCTCCATCCGTGAGACCGTCTGGCTCACCGTCGGGCCGCTCTGCTCGAGGCGGTCCGCGATACGCGCCCGCAGCGGAGGGATGCCCTCTTCCTCGAGATCATAGATGGTGCGGAGGTACATCTCCGTCGTGTCGACGAGATCGTTCATACGGACTATGTTAGCTCGCGTAGGAACGGAGGCGCTCGGCTCGCTCGCCGTTGCGCAGCTTCACCATCACTTCGCGCTCGATCTGACGGACGCGCTCCCTGGACAGGCTGAAAATCTTGCCGATTTGATCGAGAGTCCGGGGCTGCCCGTCGTCAAGGCCGTAGCGCAGCCGGATAACCTGCTGCTCGACCTCGTTGAGCGTGGCCAGCACGGTGCGGACGTCGCGGTGCAGGAAGCCTGCGATCACGGCGTTCTCCGCAGAAGCCCCTTCGGAGTCTTCGATGAAGTCGCCGAGCGGGGCCTCTTCGTCCGCGCCGACCGGCATGTCCAAGCTCACCGGGTCCCTGCTGTGGTCGAGGAGGTCGGCGATGCGGTGCTCGGGGATGCCGGTCTCGCGCGAGAGCTCCTCGCTCGTCGCCTCGCGGCCGAGCTGCTGGTGCAGCTCGCGCTTGACCCTGGAGAGCTTGTTGACCTGCTCCACCAAGTGGACGGGGAGCCGGATCGTCCGGCTTTGGTCCGCCACGCCCCTGGTGATGGCCTGTCGGATCCACCACGTCGCGTAGGTGGAGAACTTGAAGCCCTTCGAGTAGTCGAACTTCTCCATGGCCCTGATAAGGCCGAGGTTGCCCTCTTGGATCAGGTCGAGGAGGGGGATTCCTCGCCCGGTGTACCGCTTGGCGAGGGACACCACCAGCCGCAAGTTCGCCTCGAGCAGATGCGTGCGCGCGGCCCGCCCGTCGCGCACGACCGTTTTCAGGTCGCGCTTGCGTTGCGGGGTCAGGCCTTGCGCGGTGTTCAGCAGGTGCTCCGCGTACAGGCCGATCTCGATGCTCTTGGCGAGCTGCACCTCGTTCTCGGCAGTGAGCAGCGCGGTGCGCCCGATGCCGTTGAGGTACACCCTGACCAGGTCTGCCGCAGGGCTCTGCGTGTCGAGGTCGCCCTCCGGCAGACGCTCACTGAAAGGGGACGGCGCCTCCGGGGACTCGGCGGGCTCTTCGTTCGAAACGAGGGAGTCCGTCTCTGCGGCTCCCTCTTCCGGGGCGTTGCCCACAGGCTTGATCCCGACCGGGCCTTGGCGCTTCGCGCCTCGCCTCGTTGGTGTCGCGCCGAAGCTTGCCGATGTCGTTTTTGATGCCGATTTGACAGCGTTTGCCATGTTGCTGACCTTCCTCTCTCGGACGGCTTACAGGGTTTAACGTGTCAGAGGCGAGAAATGTTTCGTGTCCTAGGTCACAATTCGAGTGTCGGTCGATCATGGCCGGCCGAGCCCTCTTCGAGCGGCTTGAGATTTCTCCCCGGAGCGAGCAGGTGTGTGCTCTCCTTGGCTTTGGGCGGGCGGTCGTTGGCGATGAGCACGGCCATCCAGGGCAACGGGATCGAAGCGGCGAGGATCGCCATCGCCAAGATCCCGTTGTGCAGCGCGGCGTACGCCAGTGTGGCGAGGATGAACAAGGGGATCCGGAACGACATCATGATCGTGTACTTCCGGACGCGAGCGCGATGCTGATCCTCAAACGAGGGTTCTGCCTCGGTGATCAGGGACGGCTCGGGGCGTTGCGCCATAGCTCAAGTCTACGCCTCAGGCGTAGACTTGCACCCATGAGATTGAGCCAAACGAGGGTCGGCCTTGCCGACACGCAGACGGTCGAGCGGCCTGATGTCGGCGTCGACGAGGACGTCGATTCCGACCGCCCGAAATTCTTCCACTACGTGAAGAAGGCGAAGATCGTGGAGAGCGCGGTCATGGGCACGGTCGTCGAGGCGCTCTGCGGCGAGATCTTCACCGTGACCAAGGCCCCGAAGCCGAACTCCCCGGTCTGCCCGCGCTGCAAGGAGATGTACGACCTGATCGGCTCGCTCAACCCGTAGGTTGCGGCTAGGTTGTTTCTTTCTCTTTCTCGGCGGAGCCCTTGCGGGAGCCGTTGGGCAGCACGTCGTCGACCGCGCGGCCCAAGGTCGCGGTGGCCTGGCTGATGGCGGCGGACACCGAGCCCTTGAACAGGCCCTCTTCCTTTTCCTTGCGCCGCGTCGGCCAGTAGTGCTCGATGGTGGAGTTGAGCTCTGCGCCGAAGATGACCGACATGGCGATGAAGAAGGCCAGCAGCAGCATGGCGATGGGGGTGGCGAGCGCTCCGTACGTGTAGCCCGTCGAGGTGACCCAGTTGAGGTACCACAAAAGGCCCGAGCGCCCGGCCAGGAAGAGCATCACGGCCAGCACCGCGCCGGGGATCAACCGCCACCACGTGGGCGGGACGGGCAGCGCGATGCGGTAGAACCAGGACAGGAAGAGCGTCACGCCAACGAACAGAGCAGGCCCGTACAGGTTGTTGTACAGCTCGCTGAGCACCGGGTGCGTCTCGCTTGGCAGGTGCGTGGTGACCTGGTGCGGGGTGACCGACAAGAGCGGCAGCGCGAGCATCGCGCAGGAGAGGAAGACGATATAGAGCCCGAGCGCGAAAATGCGTTGCCGGACAGGGTGGCGCAGCTCGGTCTGGCCGTGCGCGCGCACGATGGAGTCGACGAACGCGGAAATAGCCGAGGAGCCCGCCCAGAGCGACAAGAGGAAGCTGAACGAGACCACCTCCTCCCGGCCGCGCGCGGTCACCGCGAGCAAGGTCGGACGGATCACCTCGTTGACGAGCTGCTGGCTCAGCGCCTGCTGGGCGAACGCGAGGATCTTGTGCTGCACGTCTTCGAGCACGTCGGGGCCGAACCACGGGCAGACGTAGCCCAAGGTGCCCAAGAGCCCGAGGAACATCGGCGGGAGGGAGAGGATCTGCCAGAAGGCCGCTCCGGCGGACTCCGCGAAGATCGAGTGCTCCCAGCTCATTGCGAGGCTTCGGCCCAGAGTGCGCGCCGAATTCCGAATACCCGACACGACCGCCCGAATCGGACCGGTGCGCGCTCGAGCCATGGGGGACACTATGCCAGAGGCCGCCTCAGTCGAGGTAGTCTCGCAGCACCTGGGAGCGCGACGGGTGGCGCAGCTTCGACATCGTCTTCGACTCGATCTGCCGGATCCGCTCGCGGGTGACGCCGTAGACCTGGCCGATCTCGTCGAGCGTGCGAGGCTGCCCGTCGGTGAGGCCGAATCGCATCCGCACGACTCCGGCCTCGCGCTCGGAGAGGGTCTCCAGCACCGCTTGGAGCTGGTCTTGCAGCAGGGTGAAGCTCACCGCGTCGACCGCGACGACGGCCTCGGAGTCCTCGATGAAGTCGCCGAGCTGGCTGTCGCCCTCGTCGCCGATGGTCTGGTCCAGGGAAATGGGCTCGCGGGCGTACTGCTGGATCTCCAGCACCTTCTCCGGCGGGATGTCCATCTCCCGGCCGAGCTCCTCGGGGGTGGGCTCGCGGCCGAGGTCTTGGAGCAGCTCGCGCTGGATGCGGCCCAGCTTGTTGATGACTTCGACCATGTGCACGGGAATGCGGATCGTGCGGGCCTGGTCGGCCATGGCGCGGGTGATGGCCTGTCGGATCCACCACGTCGCATACGTGGAGAACTTGTAGCCCTTGGAGTAGTCGAACTTCTCCACGGCGCGGATGAGGCCGAGGTTGCCCTCCTGGATCAGGTCCAAGAACGCCATGCCGCGACCGGTGTAGCGCTTGGCGAGCGAGACCACGAGGCGGAGGTTCGCCTCCAAGAGGTGGTTCTTGGCGCGGTTCCCGTCGCGGATGACCCAGTTCAGATCCCGGCGCGTGGTGGTGGGCAGCCGGTCGCCCTCCTCGGTCGCGACGCGCAGCCGCTCCTGGGCGTAGAGCCCGGCTTCGATCCGCTTGGCGAGCTCCACTTCCTGCTCGGCGTTGAGGAGCGCGACCTTGCCGATCTGCTTGAGGTACGCGCGCACAGAGTCGGCGGAGGCGGTGAGCTCGGCGTTCTTCCGGGCTTGGCGCAGGGCCTCGGACTCGTCCTCGTCCCAGACGAAGTCCCCGGACGTCCGCTCCGGGCTCGCGCTGTCGGGGCTCTCTTTGGCGGCGGCTTCGGAGCTCCCGGCCCCTTCTCCTTCGGAGCTCTCGTCGCTTTCGAACTCGTCGTCCCCCTCTTCGACGATGGCTTCGTCGTCGAGCGCGATGTCGATGTCGATGTCGACCGGCTCAAGCTCGTCGAGCGAGGGCTCGTCCTCGCCGCCGGAACGGGCGCCCTTGCCTTTGGCGGGGGCCTTTTTCGCAGCGGGGGACGCGCCTGCTTCGGCGGTCTTTTTCGTGGTCCGACGCGCGCGGGCGGGTGGAGCGGCCGCGGCTCCAGCTTCGAGTCGGCCGTCTTCTTTCGACGCGGGAGCGGCTCCTCGGCGCTGTTGAGTGGCTACCACGGGACCCTTTCTAGCTTTCTACAGTGACGCGAACCATTGTAACCCGGTTAGGGCTGTGCGCCTGCCGCAATCGCATGGGCCGCCCCGACGATGCCCGCCGAGTTGCGCAAGACGGCGGGGACGACCGGGGTCCGGCAGGTCAGCAGCGGCACCCATTTGTCGGCCTTGCGGCTGATCCCGCCGCCGACCACGAAAACGTCCGGCCAGAGGAGGGACTCGAGCTCCTCCAGCACGACAGAGACCCGCTTGGCCCACTCCGGGTAGCTCAACTCGTCCCGGTCTTTCGCGTGGGACGAGGCCATGTGCTCGGCCTCGGCTTTGCCGATCTTCAAATGCCCGAGCTCGGTGTTGGGGACGAGCACCCCGCCGCGCAAAAGGCCCGATCCGATGCCCGTGCCGAAGGTCAAGAGCAGCACCGTGCCCTGGGAGTCCTTGGCCGCGCCGAACCGGTCTTCGGCGATCGCCGCCGCGTCCGCGTCGTTGAGGACGGCCACAGGGCGTCCGCCGAGCGCCTTCGCGAAAAGCTCTGCGGCGTCCGTCCCGATCCAGCCCTGGTCGACGTTCGCGGCGGTGAGGATCTTCCCGTCGCGCACCACGCCGGGATAGGTGATGCCGACGGGGCCGTCCCAGCCCGCTTCGTCGACGATCTTCGCGACCACCTCCGCGACGGCCTCGGGAGTGGAGGGCTGTGGCGTGTCGTACTTGATCCGGTCGGTGAGAAGCTCGCCACTGGCCAGGTCGACGACGCCGCCCTTGACGCCGCTGCCGCCGATATCGATGCCAAACCCCTTCTGGCCTGAGGAGTCTGTGGTAGCCGCAACGTCGCTCATAGGTTGTTTGCTCCTCGGTCTTGAGATTGGTCTTGACGCAATCTTCACGCTGTCCCGCGCGCGGTCCGGTGGCGGGCACGGGGCGTTTGTGCTGCGATGGGCACTATGCCAGCACAGCCCAGCACAGAAGCAAGCGCTCCGGCGCCCGTCTCAGATTATGCCCTGCTGCGCGCTCTCGCGTGCGACGTCGCGACTTCTGCGGCCGAAATGATCCGCAAGCGCCGGACGGAAGTCTTCGCCTCCCCGAGCGACCGCCGCGCAGACGGGGACTCGGTGCGGTCGAAGACGAGCGAGACGGACCCGGTGACGATTGTCGACGTCGAATCCGAGACGTTGATCCGCGAGTCGCTCGCGCGGCTCAGGCCCGGCGACGGGTTCCTCGGCGAGGAGGCGACCGGGAACACCGAACCCGCGTCCGAGACCGGGGTCGTCTGGGTTGTGGACCCGATCGACGGCACCGTCAACTTCCTGTACGGCGTGCCCGCGTACGCGGTGTCCATCGCGGCCCAAGTGGACGGGAAGACCGTCGCGGGCGCTGTCGTGGACGTGCCGCAGGGCTGGGTGTACTCGGCGGCGCGCGGCGAGGGCGCCACGGTGTGGCGGCCAGACCACGGCTCCAAGGAGCTGCGGGTCTCCGAGACGGAGTCGGTCGGCATGGCGCTCGTCTCCACCGGGTTCGGCTACCAGGCCGAGCGGAGGATCGCCCAAGCGCGGCTGGCGGGCTCGTTGCTGCCGGTCGTGCGCGACCTGCGCAGGATCGGCGCGGCGGCTCTGGACCTGTGCCTGGTGGCGGCGGGCAGCTTGGACGCGCATGTCGAGCACGGCCTGAACCCGTGGGATTTCGCCGCTGGCGGGCTGATCGCGGAAGAGGCGGGCGCTTTGGTGCGGGTCCCGCCGACTTCGGCCCGGTCCCCGCAGGGCGAGCTCGTCCTGGTCGCGACCCCGAAGGTCTACCACGAGCTCAGCGCAGTCCTCGAAGAACTGGGCTTCCTGGGGCCGATCGCCTAACAGGTCGGGGTGTGGAGGGCGCTGATCGTGTTCGGATCGACAGGGTCGCCCTTGCGGAGCGCCTGGAGGACCGAACGGCTCGACGCGTTGTGGTTCAGGGTGTGGAATCCCGTGCCGAGGGCGAGGTCGATCGAGTCGTTGTCGCGCTCGTCCCGGATGAGCTCGGCGCAGGGGACTGTCAGCCACACGGACGCGGCCTGCTTCTGGCCGGACGGGCCGAAGCGGATCTGCGCGAAGCAGGACATTTTGTGCTCGGTGTACACCGAGTCGTTGTCGGCCGTGCTTCGGAAGCCGAGCCCGTTGAGCTCGCCGGAGACGCGGCTCGCCTGTTGGTCGGCCCCATTGGCGTTGAGCACCCGGACCCGGACGTCGGCGAGCGCGGCGGGCTCGGCTTTCAGCATTTGCTCCCGGCTGGCCTTCACCCATTGGGCGGGCACGTTCTCCCCGGCGGGCGGTTGCCCGCAGTCAGTGCTCGGCCCGGACTCGCTCTTCGGCCAGACGACGATCCATGCGATGAGCGCGGCCACGGCCAAGACCCCGACGACGATGTAGTAGGGCGTCGGCCGCCGAAGGGGCCATGGTTCGCCCTTCGGGTTTGTCGCCGACCCGGCGGTGATCAGAGATACCAATTGCGGAAGCCTTTCCTGCTTTGTCGTCAAGCTCGGACCATCAGATTATCCGGTCTTCTCCTGTCGTTCATCAGCACTTCTGATAAAGCCCTCAGAATCATGTACACTCTTGCAGCCCCAGGGATCATCCAGGAACGGAGTAGGCACAAAGATTATGGCCACTGACTACGACGCACCCCGGCGCACAGAGGCCGACGACCTCGTCGAGGACTCGCTCGAAGAGCTGACCTCCCGTCGCCATGACGGACAGTCCGAGCTCGTCGACATCGACGACGGCGATCCCCTCGACGCCTTCGAGCTGCCCGGCGCAGATCTTTCCGGGGAGGAGCTCTCTGTCAGAGTCCTCCCCAAACAAGCGGACGAGTTCACCTGCACCAGCTGCTTCTTGGTGTACCACCGCAGCAGGCTGGCGCATGAGGACGGCAGCGAGCTTATTTGCATCGACTGCGCCTAGGCCTCTGATGCTCCAGGAGAGGGCTGGCGCTTGTTCTGCCAGCGCTCGATGACGGCGACCATCTTCTGCGGGTCGGCGCTGGAGAAGAGCCAGTAGGGCGTCGGGTCCTCGGGGTCGTCGATCACCACGAGGACGAGGGAGGGGACCCAGGCCCGGTGCCAGACGAACGCCGCAGGGTCGAGCTGTCTGCCGAGCGCGGCGGATTTCTCCTTCGGGCCGATCACCGCGCAGCGGCTCGTGGCCGAGAGGGGGATGTGCGCCTCGCCCACTCGCAGCTCGCCGTCGTCGTCGACCTCCACCTGGTTTCGGGAGAGCCAGAACAACGCGAGCGCCGCGAGGGCCGCGCACACCAGGGCGGGGATCCAGTAGGGGAAGGGCCGGAAGGCCAAGCTCACGGTGTAAGCGATAGACCCGGAGACGGAGATGCCCAGCGGCCACCACCACCAGGGCACTGAAAGCTGTTCGCGATACGCCATGAGAAGCACGGTAGTCTCTGAGCGTGGTTTCACCCAATGACGGCTCTCTCGACACGGTGGCGTTCGTGCGCCTCGACCCTGGGCTCGACCCTCCGGAACGGGCGCACCCAGGGGACGCGGGCGTCGATTTGCGCGCGGTCGCGGACATCGTGCTCGGCGTGGGCGAACGCGGGATCGTCGGCACCGGGATCGCTGTCGCGATACCGGTCGGCTACGTCGGGTTGGTGCATCCGCGCTCCGGGCTGGCCGCCAGGGTCGGCCTGTCCATCGTGAACACGCCGGGCACGATCGACGCGGGCTACCGGGGCGAGATCAAAGTCTGCCTGGTCAACCACGATCCGCTCGCCCCTATCGAGATCAAACGCGGCGACCGGATCGCCCAGCTGCTCGTCCAGCGCGTCGAGCTGCCGGTCTTCCGAGAAGTCGACTCGCTGGACGAGACGACGCGCGGCTCCGGGGGGTACGGCTCCTCCGGAGGGCACGCGGCGCTGTGAGGGTCGTCGCAGTCCAGATGGATGAGATGCAGGGCAGCAGGAGCCGACGTGTACGGAGGCGGTATGGGTACACGAGGCGACGATAACGCAGCAGATCGCCATCTGGGCGCGACGAAAGTCGATCTGGGGTCGATTGTCTTGTATGTCCCAGAGGGCAGCAGGCTGCGGCTTGCGTTCGGCCCCGGCGACGCGCTCCTCGCGGCGGCCTTGCTCTGCCCGTTCGGCGAGGTCGAGGTGCGCGCGCATGCGGCGCCGAGGCAGCGCTACGCCGACGCGGCGGGCGGGGAGGGCCTCGCCGGGCAGTGGCGCGCGATGCTCGCCGAACTCGCGGACGAGCTGCACGCGGCGGGTCTGCAGCTCGCTTTCGAAGACGGGCCGTGGGGGCGCGAGCTTGCCGCGACGCACGGCAGCACGTGCCGAAGGCTCGTCGGGCGGGACGGAGGCCGCTGGACCCTCGTCGCCGTCGCGGCCGGACCGGCCAAACACGCCGAGATGCTCACCGGCTTCATCCACGAGGTGCTGGCCGGAACCGAGGTGCGCCGGGGCGACGAGCCGCAGCCCGCGAAGGCGTTGTTGCCGTTGCGGATCGTCGATCCCGGGGGGCTCGGGGACTGGGAGCGGGCCGACCTCGTCCCGCACGAGCCGGGCGCGGCCGAGCCGGAGCCGTTCCGGCCGCGTTTCCCCGATCCCGGCGAGCCGGGAGCAAAAGGGTCCGCCATGCAGCAGCTCCGGGCCCTGCAGCCCTAGGCGGCGAGCTCCGCGAACGCGTCGAACACCGCGTGGCCGAGCCGGGACGGGTCCGCGCCGACCTCGGCGAAATCGAGCTCGACCAAGGTCCCTTTCGCCAGCGCGCCCAGCCAGCGGCGAGCCGCTTGGACCGGGTGGATCGGGTCGCCGCGCACCGCGCCGAGGACGACCGGGATCCGAAGCGCCGCCAGCGCCGCTTCGGTCGGCAGCGCCGTCTTGCCGATTTCTTCGAAGGCGTCCGGCAAGCCGGGCCATTGCGCCGTCCACGAGCGGGCGAGCCGTTCGGCGACCCAGCCGGGGCTTCCCGCGCGCATGTCCGCGAGGATCGGCCCGAGGCCCTGCTCGCGCAGCAGCTTCGCGGTGTGCTTCGCGTTCTCCGCGGCTGCCGCGCCAGCCGGGTCGCCCAGCCAGGCGGGCAGGCAGGCGAGCACGCCCGCGCACTGGTCCTGATGCTCGCTCGCCCATTGCGCGCCGATATGCGAGCCGATGGAGAAGCCGCACACGATCACGGGGCCCGCGTCCTGGACGGCAGCGTCGAGCGCCTGTTCGTAACTGGCCCGCACCGCCCTCGGATCCGGGTCGACAGGGATGAGCGGCAGGCCGAGCGCTGCGGCGGCGGGCCCGAAGACTTCCGCCATGAACGCGGCGTCCGACCCCGCGCCCGGCAGGGCGACGACCACGGACGCGACGGTTTTCAACAGAGGCACAGTGCTCTCGATAATGTCATCGGGGCCATTGTCGAAGGCTCGCGGGGGGCGAGTGGCATTGGACGGGAAAGAGGTCTACTGTGGCGGTGTGGCAAGTGCAACTCAGTACTTCAAACAACTGGCGAGGAAGCTCACCGCGGACCCGAGCGAGTTCGACGACGAGGAGATCCGCGAAGAGGCCCGCGCGCTCGGAGCCGACCGGGCGGGCGAGTGCTCCCCGGGCGCGCTCGTGACCCTCGTCGGCGAGTTGCGCAGCGTCTCGAACTGCCCGAAGAGCTTGAACGTCGGCGTGCACGCGGAGTTCTTCGACGGCACGGACACCGTCTCCTTGGTGTGGATCGGCCGCACTCGGATCCCCGGCCTCGAAGTGGGCCGCTCGATCTCCGTCAAGGGCCGCCTCGGCTGCAAGGAGAGCGGTCGGAAGGTCATGTACAACCCGTATTACGAGTTGCTCGAAGAAGCCTGATCCCGCAGGTTGACGGGCTCGTAATACCCTAGGACGCGCAGGCTGAGGAACGAGGCCGGAGTGTCCCGACTAGCGCTGTACGAGTTGCTCGAAGAAGCCTGATCCCGCAGATCCTGAAGCCTAAGACTCCAGGATGTCGCGCAGCTCGCCCTCGACCTCTGGCAGGGCGATGAACACCAGCTCGTCGCCGCCTTCGAGCGGGTCCTCGGCCAAGGGCACGATGACGCGCTCCCCACGCAGGATCGCCACCAGCGCGGTGTCCCTGGGAAGGGTGAGCTGGCGGACGGATTTGCCCGCCCACGGCGTGCTCTGCGGCAGCGTCAGCTCTACGAGGTTCGCCTTGCCCTGGCGGAAGGTCATCAGGCGCACCAAGTCGCCGACCGACACAGCCTCGTCCACGAGCGCGGCGAGCATGCGGGGCGTCGACACGGCCACGTCCACGCCCCAGGAGTCGTTGAACAGCCACTCGTTGCGGGGGTCGTTCACCCGCGCGACGACGCGGGGCACGGCGAACTCGGTCTTCGCGAGCAGGCTGACCACCAAGTTGGCCTTGTCGTCCCCGGTCGCGGCGACCACGACGGAGTAGTTCTCCAAACCGGCGGCTTCGAGATGCTTGAGCTCGCACGCGTCCGCCTGCATCCAGCTGGCCTGGGGCACGGACTCCTGGTCGATATGGCTGGGATCGCGCTCGATGAGCAGCACTTCGAGCTCGTGCTGGATCAGCTCCCGCGCGATGGACCGGCCCACGGCGCCCGCGCCTGCAATCGCGACCCTCACAGGTCCTCCTCTTTCGGCTCCGCGCTCGCGATGGCGAGGGCTTTGGGCAGCTCGCCGACTCGCACGGCGGCGTACACCACGTCTTCGTCCTGCAAGATGGTCTTTCCGGTCGGCAGGATCGCCTCGCCGAAGCGGTGCAGGAACACCACCCGCGACGAGGTCGCCTCCTCGAAGCGCTTCACCGCTTTCCCGGCCCACTGCTCGTGGCGGGGCAGCGCGGTGACCTCGATGCCGCCGGACGGGTCGCGCCATGTCGTGATCTCGCTGGCCTCGGTGATGGCGAACAAGAAACGCTCGGTGGCCCACGGCACGGTGGTCACCGTCGGAATACCGAGCCGCTCGTAGACTTTCGCGCGCTTGTGGTCGTAGATCCGCGCCACCACTTTCGGCACGTCGAAGATCTCTTTGCAGACCCGGGCGGAGATGATGTTCGAGTTGTCTCCCGAGGACACCGCCGCGAAGGCGTCCGCCTTCTTCACGCCCGAACGCAGCAGCACGTCCCGGTCGAAGCCCTGCCCGAGGACGCATTCGCCGGGGAAGTCCGGGCCGAGGCGGTGGAACGCGGTCGGGTCGCGGTCGATCACCGCGACCTCGTGGCCGAGTTTGACGAGGGCGAGGGAGAGGGAGGCTCCGACTCGGCCACAGCCCATGACTACTACACGCACGACCAGAGGCTACCTTACTATTCCTAGAGGCCACGGGCTGCGCCAGAAGCCCGTGCCACGAACAAGCCTGAGGAGGCCCGGTTTGGCGGTGACGTCGACGCTTTCAGGAGCCGTCAAACGATTGGTACTGGGGCGGCCCTTCCGCAGCGACAAGCTCAGCCACACGCTGCTGCCCAAACGCATCGCGCTCGCGGTGTTCGCCTCCGACGCGATGTCCTCGGTGGCGTACGCCCCGCAAGAGGTGTTCCTGGTCCTGTCGACGGCAGGGCTGGGGGTGTACGCGCACGCGCCGTGGATCGGCCTCGCGGTGGCGTTCGTCCTCGCGGTCGTGGTGGCGAGCTACCGGCAGAACGTGCACGCCTACCCGTCCGGTGGCGGCGACTTCGAGGTGGTCACCACGAACTTGGGCGACACCCCCGGCCTCGTGGTGGCCAGCGCGCTCATGGTCGACTACGTGCTCACCGTGGCGGTCTCCATCTCCTCGGCCGTGGAGAACATCGGCTCTGCCGTGCCGTTCATCGACCAGAACAGGGTTTTGACCTCGGTCGTCCTCATCGTCTTGCTCACCGCGATGAACCTGCGCGGGGTGCGCGAGTCCGGCACGGCCTTCGCCATCCCCACATACGCGTTCATCGGCGCGATCCTGGTCATGCTCGGATGGGGGTTCGCACAGTTGGCGACGGGGCACTCGGTGAAGGCCGAGTCGGCGGACTTCGGCCTCTTGGCGGAGCATTCCCAGATGACGCAGGCGGCGTTCGTGTTCCTCATCGCCCGAGCCTTCTCCTCCGGCTGCGCGGCGTTGACCGGCGTCGAGGCGATCAGCAACGGCGTCCCCGCCTTCCGCAAGCCGAAGTCGAAGAACGCCGCGACCACCTTGCTCCTGCTCGGCTCGGTCGCGGTCGTGCTCTTCCTCGGCATCCTGGTCCTGTCGATCAAGACCGGGGTGCACTACGCGGAGTCGGCGCAGCAGTTGGTCGGGGCCCCCGCCGACTACCAGCAGAAGACGGTGATCGCGCAGCTCGCGCAGGCGGTGTTCGCGGACTTCCCGGCGGGCTTCTACTTCGTGGCCGTGGTGACCGCCCTCATCCTGGCCCTGGCGGCGAACACGGCGTTCAACGGGTTCCCGGTGCTCGGCTCCGTGCTCGCCCAGCACAGCTATCTGCCGAGGCAGTTCCACACCAGGGGCGACCGGCTCGCTTTCTCCAACGGCATCGGGTTCCTCGCGGTCGCGGCGGCGGCGTTCGTGATCAGCTTCCACGCCCAAGTGACCTCGCTCATCCAGCTCTACATCGTCGGCGTCTTCGTCTCCTTCACCTTCAGCCAGACCGGCATGATCCGGCACTGGACGAGGCTGCTGAAGACCGAGGCCGACCCTGGCGCGCGCCAGAAGATGGTGCGTTCGAGGCTCATCAACGCGATCGGCCTCGTGATGACCGGTTTCGTGCTCGTCGTGGTGCTGGTCACGAAGTTCTTCGCCGGGGCGTGGATCGCGATCCTCGCGATGTCGGTCATCTTCGTGGTGATGCGGCTGATCCGGAAGCACTACGACTCGGTGGGCGAGGAGCTCGCCGCGCAGGAGCTGAGCAAGGTCCTCCCGAGCCGCAGCCACACGCTGGTGCTGGTCTCGAAAGTCCACCTGCCCACGATGCGGGCGCTCGCCTACGCGAAGGCCACCCGCCCGGACACGCTCGAGGCGATCACCGTCAACGTGGACGACAAAGACACCCACTTGCTCGTGGAGGCGTGGGAGGAGAGCGGCATCGAGGTGCCGCTGAAGGTGATCGCCTCCCCGTACCGCGAGGTGACCCGGCCGGTGCTGGACTACGTGCGCAGGCTGCGCCGGGACTCGCCGAGGGAGGTGGTGAGCGTCTTCATCCCCGAGTACGTGGTCGGCCATTGGTGGGAGCAGCTGCTGCACAACCAGAGCGCGCTGCGCCTGAAAGGCGCCCTGCTCTTCGAGCCCGGCGTGATGGTCACCTCGGTGCCGTGGCAGCTGCATTCTTCCGAGCGGCGCAAACGGGACGACACCCTCGGGCTCGCCCCCGGAGCGCTCCGCCGTGGTCTGACGAGCGGGCCCGGCGGCAAGCCGGTGGCGTAGACTGGGCGGATGCTCAGCTCGATAGCTTCCCCGAGCGATCTGCGCGCGCTCTCCCCGAGCCAGGTGACGCGATTGATCGGCGAGATCCGAGAATTCCTCATCGAGAAAGTGTGCGCGACCGGGGGGCACCTCGGGCCGAACCTCGGCGTTGTGGAGCTGACCGTGGCCCTGCACCGGGTATTCGAGTCGCCGAACGACGCCATCGTTTTCGACACCGGGCACCAGAGCTATGTGCACAAGCTGCTGACCGGGCGTGCGGGGGGCTTCGACCGGCTCCGCAAGCGCGGGGGGCTGTCCGGGTACCCGGACCGGGCCGAGAGCGAGCACGACTGGGCCGAGTCCTCGCACGCCTCCGCCGCGCTGTCCTACGCCGACGGCCTCGCGAAGGCCTTCGAGCTGGGCGCTCGTGCCACGGGCGGGCGGGGCGAGGGGCGCTCGGTGGTCGCGGTCGTTGGGGACGGGGCGCTCACCGGCGGGATGTGCTGGGAGGCCCTCAACAACATCGCTTCGTCGGGGCGCTCTGTGGTGGTCGTGGTGAACGACAACGGGCGCTCGTACTCGCCGACGATCGGCGGGCTCGCGGAACGGCTCACGGCGTTGCGGCTGCAGCCGGAGTACGAGCAGATCCTGCGCGGCGGGCGCGAGGCGCTGCGCCGCGTCCCCTTGGTCGGGGAGACGGCGTACCGGTTCATCCACGCGGTGAAGACCGGCGTGAAGGACGCAGTGAGCCCGCAGGCGCTCTTCTCCGACCTCGGGATCAAATACCTCGGGCCGATCGACGGGCACGACGAGCCCGCGCTCGAGGAGGCGTTGCGCCGCGCCAAGCGTTTCGGCGGCCCGGTGATCGTGCACGCGCTGACCCAGAAGGGGAAGGGCTTCGCCCCGGCCGAGGCGGACGAGGACGAGCAGATGCACGCCATCGGGGCGATCGATCCGGTGGCAGGCCGCGCGCTCGTCCCCGCGAAGCCGGGTTGGACAAGCGTCTTCTCCCAAGAGCTTGTGGCGCAGGGGGAGCGGCGGGAGGAATTGGTCGCGATCACGGCCGCGATGCCGGGGCCGACCGGGCTGAAAGCGTTCGGCGAGCGGTTCCCGGACCGGATGTTCGACGTGGGGATCGCCGAGCAGCACGCGGTGACCTCTGCGGCCGGGCTCGCGCTCGGCGGGCAGCATCCGGTGGTCGCGGTGTACTCGACGTTCCTCAACCGGGCTTTCGACCAGTTGCTCATGGATGTCGCGCTGCTCAAGCTGCCGGTGACGTTGGTGCTCGACCGGGCGGGGGTCACCGGCGACGACGGCGCGAGCCACAACGGGATGTGGGACTTCTCGATCCTCTCCATCGTGCCGGGGCTCCGGGCCGCCGCGCCACGGGACGGGGCGAGGCTGCGCGAGGAGCTCGGCGAGGCGCTCGACACGGCAGACGGCCCGACCGCGCTGCGCTTCCCGAAAGGGCAGGTCCCCTCGGACGTCCCGGCTGTGCGCAGGCTCGCGGACGGCGCGGATGTGCTCGACGAGGACCAGGCGGGCCGCAACGACGTCTTGCTCGTCTCGGTCGGCGCGTTCGCGCAGCTCTCCCTCCAGATCGCCAAGGCGCTGCGGGAGAAAGGCTTCGGCGTGACCGTGGTGGACCCGCGCTGGGTGCTGCCGCTGCCCGAGTCGGTGCTCGAACTCGCGGCCGAGCACGCGGTGGTGGTGACGTTGGAGGACAGCGGGGAGCGCGGCGGGGTCGGCTCGACGCTCTCGCAGACGCTGCGCGCCCGCGACGTGGACGTCCCGTGCCGGGACATCGCCCTGCCGCAGCGGTTCTACGCCCACGGCACGCGGGCGCAGGTGCTCGAAGAGGCCGGTATCACGGTGGACGCGCTTGTCGACAAGGTCAGCGGCTGGGCGGAGAAATACACCGGCAGCCGTGCCAGCACCAGGGCCTCGTAGGCCCCGGGCGACTTACTGGGCCGTGTATTTCGTGCCGTCGAGCGCGAGGACGCTGAGGACTTTCGTGCCCTCTTGGCCCGGCTGCGAGCATGTGGCGCGCACGTCGTTCACATAGGCGTCCGGGTATTTCTCCAGCGGGCTGCCCGGGTTGGCCTTGGCGATCCTGGACAGGGTGTCGCGCTGGCTGCCCGCGCCCAACGAGTTGAACGTGGCGCACGTGATGTCGGCGGGCTGGCTGGACCCCGTCGGAGTCTCCGAAGGCGTCTCCGCGCTGGAGGAGGTCGTCGATGTGCTGTGCGTCGAACTCGTGGAGCCGTTTGTCGACGTGCCGCTGGAGTCAGAGCTGTCGTCGCCGCCCTCGCCCTCGGCGGAGCTCGACGAAACTGGCGCGCTCGACGTGGTCGCGGGCGGGGCGCTCGGCGCGGAGGCGGGGCTCGGAGTCGGGGCGCCTCCCGCTGGCGGAGGGGTGTCGTTGCCGCAGCCCGCCGCGCCTGTGATCAAGGCGGCCCCGGCGAGCGCCGCGGCGAGTTTCCCCCGACCGAGCTTCCCCAAGCCGAATGTTCCACGATCAAAGCTCATGGGGCTCACCCTACCCGATGTCGTCGGCTCGTCCCGCGAGGAGGATGCTCGCGACCTGGGTGTCTGTGGCCCAGCCTTCGGCCTGCCCGCCCGCGCCCGCGAGGTTGTTCATGATGGCGAGCATGTAGCGCTCGTCCGGTCCGGCGAAGCCGACCGAGTTGGCGACCCAGCCGGTCGGCTCCTCGGACCAGCCGTTCTTGTCCCCAGGGGCCATCGAGGCGCCTGCGCCCCACACGCCCCACTGCTGGTTCTGGGCGACGCCGCGCATCTCGCCGAGCAGGTACGCCCGGTCTGCGGGATTTGTCTGCTCGAGGATGTAGAGCATGAGCCGCCCGAGGTCGTCCGCGGTGGCCTTGTGGTTGCCCCAGTACATGCTCGACGCGGACGGCGAGCCCTGCGCGATCTCGTCGATGAAGCCGTAGGACTGGAACACCCGCAGGAGCGTCGTGCCGCCGGGCCCGTTGTACTTGTCCCACAGCGCGTTCGCGGCGTCGTTGTCCGAGTAGTTGAGCATCCGGTGCATCAGGTCTTGGTCGGCGCCGGTCAGCGTGAGCTGTCCGGCGCGCTGTCGGACCAGGAGGTCGGTCGCGACGAGCAGTTTGATGGTGGATGCGGTGAAGATCAGCTCGCTCGCGTGCGGGCTGTGGTAGGTGGCGCCGGTCTTGCGGTCGCGCAGCACGTAGCTGACCACGCCGGGGCGGGCGGCGATGTAGGCGTTCGCCTTCGCGATCCGGATCTGCAGGTCGCAGTCGAGGTCTGCGGCGCCCGCTTGTGCGGACGAGCAGCCGACTTGCGAGCTCGCCTCTTCCCCGTCGTTCTGGTCCGCCCATGCGAGGGGCGCGGCGAGGGCCGCGCAGCAGGCTGCCGCCGCGCAGGCTTGTAGAACTCGTCTCATACTGCTCGCTCCCGTCATTCCCGATCCGCCAAGAGTGTTTCCGCGATATGGGTGTCGGTGGCGGTGCCGTCCTCGAAACTGGCCGCGGAAGGATTCATGATCGCGAGGGTGTAGCGCTGTCCGGCTCCCGCGAAGCCGACCGAGTGCAGCACCCAGCCGCCGACTCCGGACCAGCCGTTCTTGTCGCCGGGATGGGCGGACGCGCCTGCGCCCCACACGCCCCACTGCTGGTCCGAGTCGACGTTCTGCATCTCGTTGACGATGTAGGCGGTGTCCGCCGGGTCCATCTTCTCGAGCACGAACTGCATGAGCCGGTCGAGGTCGTTCGTGGTGCACGCGGCGGCGCCCCAGTACACGTCGATGCCGTCGTAGCCGCCTTGGGAGCGCAGATCGGCCATCCCGTAGTTCGGGAAGTCGTTCATGAAGGCCATGTGGTCGTCGCCCCAGTACTTCATCCACAGCGTGTCGGCGGCGTTGTCGTCCGAGGAGTGCAGCATGGCGTGGATCAGCGAGCGGTCCGAGGCGCTCAACGCGATCAGGCTCGCGCGGTCCCTGGTGAGCAGGTCGACCGCCATCGCGAGCTTCACCGTGGAGGCGGCGAAGATCAAGTCGTCCGCGTGCGCGTTCCGGTACGCCCCGCCGGTCACCCGGTCCCGCAGGACGTAGCCCGTGCCGGGGGCCTCGGCCGCGAGGATGGCGTTCGCCCGCGCGACGCGACGCTGCAGGTCGCAGTCGAGGTCGGAGCCGAGAATCGGGCAGTCGACCGCAGACCGTGTGTCGGGGTCGGGCGCGGCGGGCGGAGCCATGGCGGCCTGCCCGGCGAATGCGACCGCCCCGAAGCCCGCCGCCGCGCAGGCGCGCGAGAGCCGAGCGAGGCGATCGGGCTTGCGTCGGACCTCCCGTCCTGGGCTCCCCGCCTGTCGCCCCGGCTCGCGCGCGCGGAGGTCGAATAGTCGGTTCATGTTGCTATTAGATTGACATATTCTCCTGGGGTTTACCTACTTAGGCGTGGCGTGATCAAGGGCACATCCCTGGCCCATTTTGTATAATAATTCGGAGATGTGTATTATTACTCGCATGGCTACAAATCTGACCGTCGCTGTCGCGGGCGCGAGCGGGTACGCAGGCGGTGAAATCTTGCGTTTGCTCCTCGGCCATCCGGCGTTTGCCGACGGGCGCCTGTCCATCGGCGCGCTGACGGCGGGCGCGAACGCGGGGAGCAAGCTCGGCGAGCATCATCCGCACCTGTGGCCGCTCGCCGGACGTGAGCTGGAGGCGACCACGTCCGACGTCCTCGCCAAGCACGATGTCGTCTTCCTCGCGCTGCCGCACGGCGCGTCTGCGGAGTTCGCGAAGACCTTGCCCGAGACGACGCTGATCATCGACTGCGGGGCGGACTTCCGGCTGGCAGGCGCGGCCGCGTGGGAGAAGTACTACGGCGGCCACCACGCGGGCAGCTGGCCGTACGGGCTCCCCGAGCTCTCCGGCGGCCGGGACCGGCTGCGGTCCACGCGGCGGATCGCCGTGCCCGGCTGCTACCCGACCGCCGCGCTGCTCGCCCTCGCCCCCGCGATCGAGGCGGGCCTTGTCGAGCCCGACGTCACTGTCGTCGCGGTGTCGGGAGTCTCCGGGGCGGGCCGGGTGCCCAAGCCCAATTTGCTCGCGGGCGAGGTGCTGGGCGCGCTCACCCCGTACGGAGTCGGCGGCGTGCACCGGCACACCGCCGAGATCGTGCAAGAGCTCTCCACCCGCTCCGCCGGAGCGGTGACTGCCTCGTTCACCCCGGTGCTCGCGCCGACGACACGGGGCATTGTCACCACGTGCACGGCGAAAGCTGTGGCGGGCGCGGCGGAGATCCGCGCCGCCTATGAGAAGGCGTACGCGGACGAGGCGTTCGTCAAACTGCTCGCTCCCGGCGAGTGGCCGTCCACCGCGTCGGTGCTCGGCACGAATATCGCCGCTGTCGGCGTCGGGGTGGACGAGGCGGCGGGCAAGCTCATTGCCGTCTCCGCGATCGACAACCTCGTCAAGGGCACCGCCGGGGGAGCGGTGCAGTCGATGAACCTCGCGCTCGGCTGGTCGGAGGCCGAAGGCCTGCCTGTGGTTGGATCAGCGCCATGACAGCGTTCGAACAACAGGGCGTGCTCGCCCCGCAAGGCTTTTTCGCCGCAGGCGTCGCCGCCGGGATCAAGCTCTCCGGCAACCTCGACCTCGCGCTGCTCGTGAACCACGGCCCCCGGTTCGACGCGGCGGGCGTGTTCACCCGCAACCAGGTGAAGGCCGCGCCGGTGCTCTGGACCCGGCAGGTGCTCAAGGGCGGGCAACTGCGCGCGGTGCTGCTCAACGCGGGCAACGCGAACGCGTGCACCGGGCCGGACGGGTTCGGGGACACGCACCGCAGCGCCGAGACCGTGGCGGCGGGGCTGGTGGCCAAAGGCGTCGGCGACATCGGGGCGGCGCAAGTCGCGGTCTGCTCCACCGGGCTCATCGGCGAGCGGCTGCCGATCGAGAAACTGCTCGACGGCGTCGGCGTCCTGGTCGGCAAGGCTGCGGCGGGCGAAGCCGATCCGCAGGCCTTCGCGCGTGCGATCATGACCACCGACACCGTGCCGAGGCTGGCCGCCGTCGAGCATCCCTCCGGCTGGCGGCTCGGCGGGACCGCGAAAGGAGCGGCGATGCTCGCGCCCTCGCTCGCGACCATGCTCGTCGTCCTCACCACGGACCTCGTCGCCACGCCTGAGCAGCTGGACGCCGCGCTGCGCGGCGCCACCCGGCACACCTTCGACCGGCTCGACGTGGACGGGGTGAGCTCCACGAACGACACCGTGCTGCTGCTGGCCTCCGGGGCGAGCGGGATCGAGGCGGACCAGGACTCGCTGAACCGCGCCGTCTTCACGGTCTGCTCCTCCCTGGCCGCGCAGATGCAGGCCGACGCGGAAGGCGTCACCAAACGAGCCATGATCCGTGTCGTCGGGGCGCGCAGCGAGGACGAAGCCCTCGCCGCCGCTCGGACGGTGGCCCGGGACAGCCTGGTGAAGACCGCGCTCTTCGGGTCCGACCCGAACTGGGGCCGAGTCCTCGCCGCCGTCGGCTGCGCGCCGGTGGAGCTCGACCCGGACAAGATCTCGGTGCGCTTCAACGGGCACCAGGTCTGCGCGAACGGGGGGGCGGTCCCCGGCGCGCGCGACGTCGACCTCTCCGGCCCCGACATCGAGGTCGAGATCGACCTCGGTTCCGGGGAAGCGGCCGCATGGATCCGCACCACCGACCTCTCGACGGAATATGTCCGCTTGAACTCGGACTACTCGACATAACCCGGCTACCCCACCGAAGGAACACACCCGCCATGAGCACCACAGCGCTGCAGCAGGCCGAAATCCTCGCGCAGGCCCTCCCGTGGATCGAGAAGCTGCACGGCAAGGTCGTCGTCGTCAAATTCGGCGGCAACGCCATGGTCGACCCCGACCTGGCGAGGACCTTCGCCGAGGACATGGTCCTCTTGCGGGCCTGCGGCGTGCGCCCGGTGGTGGTGCACGGCGGCGGGCCGCAGATCAACGAGCACCTGGGCAGGCTCGGCATCGAGGGCGAGTTCCGGGGCGGCCTGCGGGTGACCACGCCCGAAGTGCTCGAAGTCGTGCGGATGGTGCTGCTCGGCAGGGTGGGCCGGGAGCTGGTCGGCGCGATCAACGCGCACGGGCCGTACGCCGTCGGGATCTCCGGGGAGGACGCGCGCCTGTTCACGGCCGAGCGCACCACGGCGACGGTGGACGGCGAGGCGGTGGACATCGGCCTGGTCGGCGATATCGAGTCGGTCGACGCGGACTGGATCGAGGAGCTTGTCGCGGGCAGGCGGATCCCCGTGGTCGCCTCCCTCGCGCCGGACGCCGAGGGCGTGGTCCACAACGTGAACGCGGATGTCGCGGCAGGGGCGCTGGCGGCCGCGCTCAAGGCCGACCGGCTCATCGTCCTCTCGGACGTCGCCGGGCTCTACACCCGCTGGCCCGACCAGGACTCCTTTGTCAGCGAGATCTCGCTCGCCGATGCGAAGGCGCTCCTGCCGAGCCTGGCAGGCGGCATGATCCCAAAGCTTGAGGCGTGCGTGCGCGCCGTGGAAGGCGGCGTGCGCGCGGCCTCCATCATCGACGGGCGCGTCGCGCACGCCACGCTCGTGGAACTTTTCACCCCCACCGGAGTGGGCACCATGATCATCGAGACAGGAGACAAAGCATGACCGAGAAGCTGCAGGCAGGCTGGGCCGCGCACCTGATGAACAACTACGGGCAGCCGAAGCTCGCGCTGGTGAGGGGCGAGGGCGCGCATGTCTGGGACGAGGACGGCAAGCAGTACCTCGACCTGCTGGCCGGGATCGCGGTGAACGTCCTCGGCCATGCGCACCCAGCTGTCGTCGAGGCGGTGAGCAAGCAGATCGCGACGCTCGGCCATGTCTCCAACCTGTACATGTCCCCGAACACGGTGGAGCTCGCCGCCCGGCTGGCGGCGCTCATCCCCGGCGGCGAGGGCGCGAAGGTCTTCTTCGCCAACTCCGGCACGGAGGCGAACGAGGCGGCCTTCAAGATCGCCCGGCGCACCGGCCGGAGCGAGATCGTCGCGACCTGGGGCGGCTTCCACGGGCGCACCATGGGGGCGCTCGCGCTCACCGGCCAACCGGCCAAGCAGGAGCCGTTCGCGCCGATGGTCCCCGGTGTGCGGCACATCCCGTACGGGGACGTCCTGGCGCTCGACGCGGCGGTCGGCCCGGACACCGCAGCCGTGGTCCTCGAACCGATCCAAGGGGAGAGCGGCGTCGTCGTGCCCCCGGCGGGCTACCTCAAAGCCGCGCGGGAGATCACTGCGAAGGCGGGGGCGCTGTTGATCCTCGACGAGGTGCAGACCGGCATGGGCCGCACCGGGACGTTCTTCGCCCACGAGCAGGAGGGCGTCGTGGCAGACGTGGTCACCCTCGCGAAGGGGCTCGGTGGCGGTTTGCCGATCGGCGCGACCATCGCCACCGGCGCGGCGGCGGACCTCTTCGAGCCGGGGCAGCACGGCAGCACGTTCGGCGGGAACCCGGTGTGCGCGGCGGCGGCCCTCGCTGTGCTCGACGTGATCGAGCAGGACGGCCTGATCGCCCACGCGAAGGACGTCGGCGGCGAGCTCAAAGACAAGCTGGGCGCCAGTGGGCACCCGCTGGTCGCAGAGGTCCGGGGCAAGGGGCTCCTGATCGGGGTCCGCTTCAGTGAGCCGAAGGCAGCCTTGGTGGAGGCGGCCGCGCGGGACGCGGGCTTCCTGGTCGGCGCGACCGGCCCGGACGTCGTCCGGCTCGCGCCTGCGCTGACGCTCTCCGCAGACCAGGCCGGGGCGTTCGTCAGCGCGTTCGGCTCGATCCTCGACGCGGCAGCCGGGAGCTGAGCTAGGGCCGTTCGGCTACGACTTGGCCCAGTCGCACAGGTCCATGTGCGCGTGCATCCGGGCGCAGTATTTGGACATCGCGGCTTTGTACGGCTCGCATTCCTCTTCGGTGTGATGCCCGCCGAACACCATCGTGTTCGAGCATTGCCCGATGAACGAGAGGTCGTCGGACGACGGGGTCTTCCCGCACAGCAGGGCGCAGTCCGGGTCCGGGTCGGCGAGCGCGGCAGCCGCGCCGACTCCGCTGATGGCGAGGGCGAACGAGGCGGCGAGGACGAAGAACGCGTGTCGCATGGGGCAAACCTTTCATGAGAGTTATGAGAGAGCCCACCCCAGGCGTTTCCCCCCGAACGGACCTGCGCGGAACGTTACCATCGGCCTTTCTTACGGGACGACCGGAAGGGTCAACTCGCTCTGGCCGCCCGTCTCGAACTGCGTCGAGACGGGGAACGGGTCGCCTCGGAACGCGTCGGACGAGCCCGTGGCGACGAGCCTGAGCCGGTGCCCGGCTGGGAATTGGTGCACGATCCCCGGCAGCGTGAAGGCCACGAGGCCGGATCCCGAGATTTTCGCCGGGGCGATTTGCCGGTAGATCGTCTCCTCGTTGCCGGACTGGTCGACGTCGGCCAGGTACAGGAAGACGGTCGCGGTCCCGTTGGCGGTGACCGGGATCTTCACCTGGGGCACGCCGACCACGGTGATGGGCGACGCGAGCGGTTCCGTCGACCATGCGATGGAGTCGCCCGAAGGGCCGGTGCGCAACGCGACGGTGGTCGCGGCGGCGGCGGGCGCCCCGGCAGCGACGAGGGAGTCCGCTCCGACGAGGCGGTAGGCGGCCGTCCCGGCGACCGGGTAGCGGTCGCTCGTCGCCCAGGGGGAGGCTGCCGACCCCTCGGGGATCCAGTCGCGGAAATAGCTGAGCGCGGGCAGATCGTCCGAGCCGGTCCCCTTCAGGTGGCGGTCGAACCAGCGCAGGGTCGCGTCGATCTGGTAGCGCTGCTCCCACCCGGGGTGCGCCCAGTCCAACTCGCCGGGGACGACGTTCGAGGTGTCATGCCCCCAACGGTGCCAGAGCATCTTGACCTCGACCCCGTTGGCGGCGAGGGCCTGGTAGGTGGCGACAGCCTCGTTGAGCAGGAAGATGGTGTCCTGCTGGCCTTGGGCCAACAGGGTGGGGATGCGGATTTTGTCGGCGTAGGTGACCACCGACCCGTATCGGACGGACTCGATGTCCGCCGCGCTCGGGGCTCCGAAGATGTACCAGTTCAAAATGACCTGGCAGGCGGCGGGGTAGAAGCGCGGGCAGTTCTGGTCGCTCCAACTCGTCGGCGGCGGCGCCTGGTCCGGCTCCTTCGCGGCGTTGGTGAGCAGGTCTTGGGCGACGAGGTATTTGCTCGGCCCCGGAATCCGCTCGTCCACGCCCTCGGGCAGGTCCGCGTTGTTCGGGGCCAGCGAGTACAGCGAGTCGTTCCACGTGATCATCGGCACGATGGCGTCGAGCCTCGGGTCCACAGAGGCAGTGGCGAACTGCACCCCGCCGCCGTAGGAGGCCCCGATCATCCCGACCCGGGGGTCGTTGGCGGCAGAGCGGCCCGCGTGGTCGGACGAGTCGAGCTGGATCGCGTCCAGTGGCGGGACGGGACGGCTGTGCTCGGCGTCTTCGAACGCGATCCGGTCGGCCCCGCCGAGGAAGCTGATGAGCTGGCTCACCGCCACGCCGTCGTATTCGGGGGTGTCCATGGTGATCCGGCATGTGGAGCCGCCGAAGCCGAGGGAGGAGAAGGCGAGCACGGCGTAGTCCCGGCCCGTCATGAACTCGCCGAGGCCTCGTTGGTCGTCTTTCGTCCCGCCGAAGCCGTGCGTGGCGACAATCGCGGGCACTCGGTGGCCGGGCCCCGCGTCCTTGGGGAGGTAGAGGTCGCCGACGATGTCGCAGTCCACATCTCGATCAGGGCCGATGGCGACAGCGAAGTGCAGTGTGCTTTTTTTGAACCAGCCCTGGGCGAATCCGCCCGGCTCGGCGCTCGCGCCGGGCGCCGTCGAGACGACGAGCAGCAGCAGAGAGAACAGCGGAGCGCAACAGGAGGCGAACACACGCCTGACGTTGGTCCGCGACATCCCGCAAGGTTAGCAGGGCAGCAATCGGGCCGTGCAGCGGTTCAGGGCGCTCACCAGGTGAAGTGCGGGATCTCGTCGTCCCAGGTGCTATCGGCCAAGGGGCTGGCGATGAACTGGGCGGCGACAGGCTTCGGTCCGTTCGGGGTCGCGCCGACGGAGATCACCCAGGCCGAGGCCTTCGCCACGTCGATCTTGGCCGCCAGTTCGGGGTCGCCGCACCATTCGGCCACGAGCGGTGGGATCACGTCGCCCTGGCTGCAGACCATGGTCGTGTGCCCGATTTGGGCGAGCTCGCGGAGCCGGTCGAGGGCGGCGTTCGGGTTCTCGGCGAACGGCTCTTCGGTCAGCGACGGCTCGGAGACGGTCTCCACTTCGAGCAATTGGGCGAGCGGGTCGAGGGTCTGGCGGCAGCGGAGCTTGTCGGCGGCATGCAGTCTCGACACGCCGAACGCGCCGCCCAAGTGGGCGAGCCCCTCGGCCTGGGCGAGGCCCAGCTCGTCCAGCGGGCGCCGCTCGTCGGCCTCCGGGTCGGCCTCGTCGCGCGTCCCTGCGCTCGCGTGCCGCACCACGACCAAGGTCTCGACGTCGAGGCGGATGGCGCGGAACACGTCGAGCACCTCGCGGTCGAGATCGTGGCTGAGACGGTCCCTCGCCTCGCCGACGGGGACCCACTCCAGGAGGTCGACCTCGTCGTTCGGGACGAACTCGGGCGCGGTGGCCGCCCAGGCCGCCCAGTAGTCCACGCGCTTGGGCGCCCCCTTGGCGGGGTAGTGGACCGTGGCGAGGAACGGGCCGAGCTCGGCCCGGGACCCGGTCTCCTCGGCGATCTCCCGCACGGCGGCGACCGGAGGGATCTCGCCGGGGTCGACTTTGCCCTTCGGGAGGGTCCAGTCGTCGTAGTGGGGGCGGTGGATGAGCGCGATGAGGGGCTCGGCCCCTTCTTCGTCCGCGTGGCGCCAGAGCACGCCGCCAGCGGCGCGGATCTCCTGTCTCGATGACACGTCAGACATGCTAGTCGGTGAGCTCCCGGTAGTGCTTGATGAGGGCGCGTTGATGGTCGCGTTTCTCGATTCCGGCAGCAACCGCGTCCCTGTTCGGCGTCGCGTGCCACACGCCTGCCTGGTCCAGCTCCCAGCAGCGGGTCTCGGGGGCCATCGCGCTGTCAAACATCCAGTCGATCTGGGCGGTGAGCTTGGGATCTTTGACGTGCACCAGCACCTCCACCCGGCGGTCGAGGTTGCGGTGCATCATGTCGGCGCTGCCGATCCAATGCTGGTTCGAGGCCTTGAAGTGGAAGGTGCGCGAATGCTCAAGGAACTTGCCGAGGATGGAGCGCACGGTGATGTTCTCCGACAGGCCGGGCACCCCCGGCTTGAGCGCGCAGATCCCGCGCACCACCACGTCCACCGGCACGCCCGCCTGGGACGCTTGGTAGAGGGAGTCGATGATCTGCTCGTCCACCAGCGAGTTGACCTTCACCCGGATGCGCGAGTCCCAGCCCGCGCGGTGGTGGTCGATCTCGTCCTGGACCCGCCGGAGGATGCCGGAGCGGATGCCCTGCGGGGCCACCATGAGGCGCTGGTAGCTGGTCTTGCGGGAGTAGCCGGTCAGCGAGTTGAAGAGGTCCGTGAGGTCGGCCCCGACGTCGTCGGAAGCCGTGAGCAGGCCGAGGTCCTCGTAGATGCGGGCGGTCTTCGGGTTGTAGTTCCCGGTGCCGATGTGGCAGTACCGCCGGATGTGGCTGCCCTCCCTGCGCACCACGAGGCAGGTCTTGCAGTGGGTCTTGAGGCCGATGAGCCCGTAGACGACGTGGACCCCGGCGTGCTCCAGCGCGCGGGCCCACTTGATGTTGGCCTGCTCGTCGAAGCGGGCTTTGATCTCCACCAGCGCGACCACCTGCTTGCCCGCCGCCGCCGCGTCGATGAGCGCGTTCACGATAGGGGAGTCGCCGGAGGTGCGGTAGAGGGTCTGCTTGATCGCGAGCACCTGCGGGTCGGCGGCGGCCTGCTCGATGAACCGCTGCACGCTCGTGGAGAAGGACATGTACGGGTGGTGGACCAGCACGTCCCCCTCGCGCAGCGTCGAGAACACGCTTTTGGGGGTCTCCCGCTCCGCGAACGCGGGGTGGGTGATCGGGACGAACGGCTTGTCCTTGAGCTCCGGCCGGTCGATGCCGTAGATCTGCCACAGGCAGGAGAGGTCCAAAAGTCCCGGCACCTGCACGACCTCGTGCGGCTCCACGTCGAGCTCGCGCAGCAGGAGCTCGAGCATGTGCTCGCTCATGGTGTCGGAGACTTCGAGGCGGACCGGCGAGCCGAACCGGCGGCGCGCGAGCTCGCGTTCGAGGGCTTGGAGCAAGTCCTCGTCCCGGTCCTCCTCCACCTCGAAGTCGGCGTTGCGGGTCACCCGGAAGACGTGGTGCTCCACGACGCGCATGCCTTCGAGGAGGTCGCCGAGGTGCGCGGAGATCAGCTCCTCCATGGGGAGCAGGACTGTTGGGTGCGCCGAGGGGCGCGCCGAGTCCGCCTCCGCCGCCGAGGCGGAGCTTCGCACCGGCACGAAGCGGTCGACGTTGTCGGGCACTTTGATCCGGACGAAGTGCTGGCCGCCGCCGGACTCGTCGTGGATGGTCGCGGCGAGGTTGAGCGAGAGCCCGCTGATGTACGGGAACGGGTGCGCGGGGTCGACGGCGAGGGGCGTGAGGACGGGGAAGACCTGCTCGCGGAAGTACGCGGAGAGCCTGCCCTGTTCCCCGGCTTCGAGGTCCGACCAGGACACGATCCGGATTTCGCTCTTGGCGAGCGCAGGGGCGATCACGTCGAGGAACACGCGGGCGTGCCTGCTGGCGAGCTCTTGGGTGCGCGCGGCGATGAGCTCGAGCTGCGCCTTCGGCGAGAGCCCGTCGGCGGAGCGCACGGACAGCCCGGTCTGGTGGCGCCGTTTGAGGCCCGCGACGCGGACCATATAGAACTCGTCGAGGTTCGAGGCGAAGATCGCCAGGAACTGCACGCGCTCCAACAACGGCAAGGAGTCGTCCTCGGCGAGCGCGAGGACGCGCGCGTTGAAGTCCAGCCAGCTCAGCTCTCGGTTCAGGTAGCGGTCCTCGGGCAGGCTCGCCTCGGGGGCGGCGTGCCCGTTGGCAGCCGAGTTCGTCGCGTCCGCCGGGAACTTCGCTGCTTCGGTCACCGCATCATCATCCCTCAGCGCCGGTTCTCGCGCCACAGCGGGGTGAGGGCTCAGACGGCTCCCCTCGGCGCCTCGCGCGGCGCGAGCCGCACCGGAAGCCCGCCCTTCAAACCCATGGACATGCGGTACTTGTGTTGGATCTGGTAGCCGGGCTGGAGCGTGAAACGGTACTGCTGGTACGCGGTGGCGATGGTGAGGACCGCTTCGATGTAGGCCATCCGCATGCCGAGGCACAGGCGTTGGCCTTTGCCGAAGGGGACGAAGGCGCGCAGGTCGGCCTCGTTGTTCAGGAAGCGGTCCGGGTCGAACTCGTCCGGACGCTTCCAGAACCTCGGGTCGCGTTGCAGCGCGAGGGAGGAATACAGGATGGTCGTGCCCTCGGCGATGTGGTAGCCGCCGATCTCGTCGTCCACGACGGCGGTCTTCGGGTTGATCACCAAGCCGCCTTGGAGGCGTTGCGCCTCGTCGAAGCACGCCCGGACCAGTGGGAGCTTGGGCATATCGGCCACCGTGACGGGAGCGCCGCCGAGGGCGTCGACCTCCGCGACGAGGCGCTCTTCCACCTCTGGGTGGCTGGCGAGCAGGGCGAAGGTCCAGGCCAGCGCCGCCGCCGTGGTCTCGTGGCCGCCGACGACCATCCCGGCGATCTCGACCATGATCTTCTCGGTCTCCAGCGGCCGTCCGTCGTCGTAGGTGGCGTTGATGAGCAGGTTCAACAGGTCCGGACGGTCGGTCGGATGCCTGCGGCGCGTCTCGACCACCTGGTCCACGGCTGCCCCGCCGTAGGTCTTCAAGATGTTGGCGGCGGTCTTGTCGAACGGGCGCGGCACCCATTCCGGCAGGGAGTACATGGCGACGCGGATCGTCGTGACGAGCATCGCGGGGACGAGCGCCTTTTTCATGAGCGGCAGCAGCCGCAGCGAGATATGTTCGTCGAACATCGCGTTGAACAGGACGACCAACGCGAGCTCGTGGGTCTTCTCGGCGATATCCACGACGCCGTCGCTGTCGGCAGCCCGGGCCCAGGAGCCGACTTGCGCGGTGACCGACTCGGTGAACAGGTCGCCGAGGTCGGCAAGGTTCTTCTGGGTGAAGCTCGGCCGGTAGAGCGCCCGCCCGCGCTGCCACTCCGCGTCGTCGGCGAAGGCGAAGAAATTGTGCCCGAGTTTGGGCGGCACCATCTGTTTCGAGACCATGTCCGAGCGTCGGTATTTGTCGGCGTGTTTGACGAGCACGTGGTCGATGTGGTCCGGGTGGCCGAGGTACACGGTCTTGACGAACGGGGTGGGGACGGAGACCACGTCGCCGTATTTCCGGGTGAGCTCCAACGGGTAGAACCACGGGTCGCGAGCGAGTTTGGAGAGCGCCGAGAGCTTCTCGCGCTTGCCCTTCGGCCCCGGCGGGGGCGGGGCGGTCCCGGCGGCAGGCGCGGGCGGCGCGATGGTTCCGGTCGTGTTGACGGGGCATCCGGTCATAAGGAGTCCTTTCGGGGTCGGGCGAGGCGCGGGATCAGACGAGGGCAGAGGCGGCGCGCTGGACGGACGTGCCCTCGTCGGCGGCGCGCCGTTCGCGGATGTCGCGCAGCTCGGGGATCTGCAGGAGCGCGTACGCGCTGGCGATCGAGGTGGCGATCACCGCGAGGGCGGCCAGCCATGTCACGGCGGCGGGGGCGGAGGACTGCACGGCCTGGTATGCGGGCCAGCTGACGCCGACGATGTAGCCGATGGTGGTGGCCGGGATGAACAGCAGCAACCACCAGATCCGGGGGCCGGTCAGATACTTCGCCGCGAAGTAGACCACCACGCCGTAGACCGGCAGCAGCGTCGTGTTCTGCACGATCGAGTACAGCGGGATGCCGCCGATCCGGGTGGGGTTCGCGCCGTAGTACGCGATGATCCCCCAATGGTGCAGGGCGATTTCCAAAACGATCTCCGGGAGGCCGACGAAGACCGCCGAGAGGAGCAGGATGTCGCGGAGCGAGCGTCCGGCGAGCAGGTAGCGGTACGCCAGATAGCCGCCGAGCGCCACGTACGGCATGGCGCCGACCAGGATGAACGCCGGCATGCGGTGCCCCATCACGGTGTATCCGAACCAGGGGATGTCGTTGGCGTAGACGATCGAGCCGACCAGGTCGCCCGTCGGCTCGATGTTCGCGGCGACCAAGCCTGCGGCCACGAGGACCAAAGGCAGGAGCTCTCGGTCTTTGACGAGCTTCCACACCGCCCACGCCGCAGTGATGGCCGCGGTGGCGTAGCCCGCGACGATCATCAGCCAGGCGATGGCCTGGTTCGCGTGCAGCTCGGGCGCGACAGGGACGCCGCCCTGTCCGGGGAGCAGCACGCCGCTCGCGGTCTCTGTGAGGAGGCTTACAGTAGTCATGTTACTGATAATACCTATTGAGTAACATTAGTCAATAGAGCGCTGCTCTTGACTTTGCCCTGTGGCAGAATCAGGCGCGTGGCCAGCAGCGAACCGGTGAGCGAGTTGGAGGCGCTGATCGTGGCGGCGATGGCGGGGCAGGAGCCCGGCCAAGAGGGCTCGCCGGGCCGGTCGGACGCGAAGATCCTCGACGCCGCCGTCGAGGTCCTCGGCTCTCACGGCGAGCAGAATCTGACGATCGACCTGGTCGCAGAGCACGCCAGGCTCTCGCGGATGACGGTGTTCCGCCGCTTCGGCTCGAAGCAGAGGCTCATCGACGCGGTGTACGAGCGAGAGCTGCGGGCAGTGCTCCGCGATGTCGGCGAGCACGCCCACCGCGCCACGACAGCGAGAGAGCGGGCCGTTGTCGTCGCCGCCCGCCTGGTGGAGAACGCGGAGAAGAGCCCTGTGGTGCAGTGGCTGGTGCGTGTCCAGCCCGGCTATGTGGTGCGCCTCTGGCGCGAGCGGGAGCCCTCGGGCCAGACGCTCGGGCGGATATTCGTCTCGGGGCTCTTGCAGGACCAGGGATTGGCGGACCCATTGCCGCCTCGGGAGGCCGACCTTGTCGCGGACGCGGTCGTCAGGCTGGCGATGTCGTTGGTGCTGGTGCCCGGCGGGGCTCGTCAGAGGGGGAGCGGGCCCTTGGCCGACGACTACATCGGCGAGGTCGTCGGGCGCCTGTTCCAGGGATAGCGCTCGACGCGGCTACGGCGTCACCAGATGGATGTGCTGAGGGCTGGACACGAGGGTTTTCGTGGCGAGGCCGAGGCCGAGCTCGGCCGCCATCCGCAAATCCCCCGGAACATCCACGTCCTGGCGCAATCCCGGCAACGGGTCCGAGACTGCGACGGCTCCCGAAGCCGCGTGCCGGGCGGCGGAGCCTGGGCCGAAAGCAGGCGCGAGCTCGGTCGACGCGGCGGCGATGAGGGCGGTGGTCCCCGAGCCCTCGTGGTCGGCGACGTAGGCCCGGCGGAGCTCGCGGGCGGCGCACAGCGCCTGCTGCAGCTCCATGGGGCGCAGCGCGGGGAGGTCGCCGTGCAGGGCGACGCGCATCGCTGCGGGGAACTGGTCCCGCGCCCAGGCGTCCGCCGACTGCAACGCGGCGTTGAGCCCGCCGACCTGCGCCTGCGCCTCCGGCTCGTCGAGCGCGACCGCGCCGTACGCCTCCGCGAGGGCTTTCACCCGAGCGTCTTCAGTGACCACTGCGATGGCCCGCGTCCACGCGGCGCCTCGCGCTGCTTCGAGGACGTCGGTGAGCATCGCGAGCGTCAACTGGGCCCGCTGCTCGGCGGAAAGCGCCTGGGCGAGCCGTGTTTTCGCGGCAGTCAAGGGTTTGACCGCGATGAGGACGACCGCGTGCGGGGTCGTTTGTCTGGGCACGACGACCATTGTATGCGCGGTCGGCGCGGGCTCTCGGGGAAATCCCAGGGGGAACTTCCAGGCTTTGCTGTCAACGGGGCGCAGGAAGCCACAGCAGATCCACAGCTCGGCACGGCAGCGCGCACAGCTCCTCCCGCCATGCTGGGCAAGGACTCGACGACGAGTTCCGCACAAGAACAAATAAGGAGATACGCAGTGTCCCGAATTTTCCCAGCGGCCCGTGGGGCCGCGATCGTTTCGCTCGGGCTCGCGGCCTTCGGCGGGCTCGCGGCTCCGGCGCTCGCTTCCACAGTCGCGCCCGACCAGCAGGCTCCGGTCGTCCTCGACGACCCGCACAACCCGCCGTTCCCGCCCGGACACGGAAACGACGACCACGACCGTGGCCGTGGGCACGAGGACCGCGACGACTGGAACCGTGGCGACCGGGACCGCGACCACCAGGACGGCGACGATTGGAACCGTGGCGACCGGGACCGCGACCACCAGGACGGCGACGATTGGAACCGTGGCGACCGCGAGGACAGCGACTTCCGCGCAGGCCTGAACGGCGGCGCGAACATCGGCGTGGACTCCGACATCCGTGGCGGCGTGGACGCGAACATCGGTGTGGACGCGAACATCGGCGGCGACGCCGGCTTCGACAGCGAGGCAGGCTTCGGGGCCGACGCGGAGTAAGCGACAGCCCCCTTTGCCACGGCCTGTGCCGGGACGCGACGCGTCCCGGCACAGGCCGTGGCTTTTTGGCGCCCGAAATGACAGCCCAATCTCCATCAAATCGACTCACAAGCTTCAGTCTCGGCGAGCCATCCTGGTTGTACAGCGCAACGAAGCGCTGGCAACGCCAGGAGGCGAGGCATGATGTCCTCTTTCGGAAAAGCGGCCCGCGCCGTATGCGCGGCAGCCTTCGGCGTGGTCGCCTTCGGCGGGCTCGCATCGACCGATGCGGCGAGCGCGGCGGCGCCCCGGCTCACCGGCGACGGGTCCTCCTACGGGCCTTGTTACTACAACCCCGTGCCGTGCAACACCGCGCAGCAGGGGAAGAACAACCCATACGCGAAACTGCCACTGCCCAACTCCAAGCCGGACAACAGCATCCACATCCTTCCACCGAAAAACTCGAATCCCCAGTAGGCCGGGGTTGATGCGAGCTTCGGCCGCATGCGGCATTAGTCTGGGCAGATGAAGTTCGAGGCGGTGCCGCGATGACGGCCGAGGTCGCGGTCATGGGTTCTGGCGCGTGGGGCACCGCCATGGCAAAAGTGATCGCCGATCTCGGACATCACGTGGTGCTGTGGTCCAGGCGCGAGGCGCTCGCCGACGCGATCAACCAGGACCGGGAGAACGGGGAGTACCTGCCCGGTTGGCGGCTTCCAGAATCGCTCGTCGCGACGGCGGACCCGGTGTTCGCGGTCGCCGAGGCGAACACAGTGCTGCTGGCGACCCCCGCGCAGAGCCTGCGGACGAATTTGGAGTCGTGGGGCGGGGCGATCAAGCCGGGCACCCTCCTGCTCTCGCTCGCCAAAGGCCTGGAGCGTGGCACGAAACTGCGGATGACCGAGGTCGTGGAAGAAGTGCTGGGCAGGCCGACGGGGGAGATCGCCGTCCTTTCCGGGCCGAATCTCGCCTTGGAGGTCGCCGCGGGCCAGCCGTCCGGCGCGGCGATCGCCTGCTCGGACGAGTCGGCGGCGCTCGCTCTGCAGCGGCTCTGCTCGGGCCCGAACTTCCGCGTCTACACGAATGACGACGTGGTCGGGGTCGAGCTCGCGGGCGTGGTCAAGAACGTCATCGCGCTTGCCTGCGGCATCGCCTCCGGGTTCGGGTACGGGCAGAACACCCTCGCGGTCTTGATCACCCGGGGCCTCGCGGAGATCACCAGGCTCGGCGTCGCGATGGGCGCGAAAGCCTCGACCTTCTCCGGTCTTGCCGGGGTGGGCGACCTCGTCGCCACCTGCACGTCGCCGCTGTCCCGCAATCGCGCGTTCGGCGTGCGCCTCGGCTTGGGCGAAGCGGCGAAAGCGGCAACGGGCGGCCCGCATGGCGTGGTCGAGGGTTATGCCAGCTGCGGCGCAGTGCGGGAGCTGGCCGCCGACCATGGCGTGGAAATGCCGATCACTGAGGCGGTGTACCAGGTGTGCCACGAGGGCGCGGCGGTGCGCGAGGCGGTCGAGAGCCTCATGGGCAGGAAGATCGGTGCGGAATGACCCGGAAAACAGTGGTCCTCGTTGTGTTCGGCGGAGTGAGCAGCGAGCACGAGATCTCCTGCCTCTCTGCGGCTTCGGTCCTGTCGCAGCTGGACCAGGGCCGGTACGAGGCCGTCCCGGTGGGGATCACGAGAGAGGGCGACTGGGTGCTCGACAGCCGGTCTCCCGAGGAGCTCGGGGACAAGACGGGCGGGCTGCCCCAAGTGGACGCGACGGCCCCGAAGGTGGCGCTCGCCGTCGGACGCACGGGGGCGGGGGAGCTGCGCCACGTCGCAGACGGCTCTTTGGCGGCCAAGGCGGACGTGGTGTTCCCGGTGCTGCACGGCCCGTTCGGCGAGGACGGCACGCTGCAGGGTCTTCTGGAGTTCGCGAATCTCCCGTATGTGGGCTGCGGCGTGTTCGCGAGCGCGGCCTGCATGGACAAAGCGCAGATGAAGGCGTTGCTGCGCGGGGGCGGCCTGCCGGTCGGCCCGTACGCGGTGCTCCAGCCGGGGCAGGACGTGGACGAGGCGGCGCTGCGGGAGCAGCTCGAACTGCCGGTGTTCGTGAAACCTGCGCGAGGGGGCTCCTCGCTTGGCGTGGTGAAGGTCGAGCGGTGGGACGATTTGTCCGAGGCGATCGCCACGGCCCGGAAATACGACCCGAAGGTTCTGGTGGAGACCGGGATTTCGGGGCGTGAGGTCGAATGCGCCGTGCTGGAGTTCCCGGACGGGCGTGTCGAGGCGGGCGAGCTCGGCGAGATCGTCGTCCCCGACGCGTACGACTTCGAGACGAAGTATTTGAACAACGTCGCGCAGCTGCAGGTTCCCGCGAAGGTGGACGAGCCTGCTGCGAGCGAGATCAAGGCTTTGGCGGTGCGGGCGTTCCAGACGATGGACTGCTCCGGGCTCTCCAGGGTGGACTTCTTCCTGGATGAAGACGGCCGCCCGATCATCAACGAGCTCAACACGCTGCCGGGCTTCACCACGTCCTCGTTGTATCCGAAGATGTGGGAGCAGGCCGGGCTCGACTATTCGAAGCTGTTGTCCACCCTCATCGAGACGGCGTTCGCCCGAGGCGTCGGCCTGCGCTAGCGCTCAGCCAGGCACAGTGATGTGGTGTTGGCCGTTCGGGCTGGTCCAGTGGACGGTGCCGTCGAGTGCTTGGTGGTCCCGCCAGTTGGCATGTGTTTTCGCGCGGTGGTGGTGTCGGCACAATCGTTTGAGATTGTCGGGGACAGTCAAGCCTCCGGATTCGGGGTGCTCGTGGTCGAAGGGGAGGGTGTGATCCAACTCGGTGCGGGCACGGCGGAAGCAGCCGGGGAATCGGTTGTCAACTTTTACCACCGATGTTTTTCGAGGTCGGCGTGTTTTCGCTGGTTGGAGACGATGACGAGCCGTCTTGTCGGTGCTAGCTCGTCTAGGACAGGCTAGCCGTTTTCGTGCTGTTTCCTGCCGAGGGCGTGCCGGTACCACTCGCTCGGCGGGATGCCGATCTCTGCCATGACATCGGTGACGGAAGGGTCGTCGCGGCGTGTCGGCGCGAGGTGTTCGTCCAGATAAGTGGTGAGGTCGCGGATGTAGTCGCGGAGTCCGACGAGGTCGCCGTCTTTGACGGCTGGCTGCGGGTTGTAGAACCGTCCTGGTAAGTCGTCCGCCACCTCGATAGCGGTGCGGGCGGCTCGCTTGTTCCTACGTGGCGGCATTAGTCGCCCACCACCGTGAATCGGGCGGTTTTCGCCGCTTTCCGACGTGTTTGTGAGAGTTTTTCAGCCCGTTCCGCCTGCTCCTCGTCGGTGGGCGGCAAGTCCAATCGGCTGAGGAGTTGGGCTAGCAGGCTCCGGGCGGATTGGCTCTGCGCGATGAGAGGTGAGATGACCTCTTGGCCCATTGACCCCTTCGCCGTGAGGGGCGCGTCTTCTGCCGCCTCATCCAGGCGTTGCACGAGGTCAGCAGTCTTGCACGCGTCAAACAAGATCCGTTGTTTGTGCGGTTCGAAGCTGAGGTCGAATTCCGCGACGACGGCCCGCCAGAGCCGTTGCCCTTCCGTTTTGAGCCCGTGCGGGGCTCTCGGTTTCACAGTCAATTCCGGTTGTTCCTCCCGGTCGAAAAAAATGAAGTTCGGATTTGCTCACAAAACCAGGGACCCGCATCACGTCCCGGTCTAGAGCTAGGGGGGAGGGGTGGCCCCGGTGGGGCCTCCCCTCCCGAAATAGCTGGTCAGGATGGTTGGATGCTGGCTCGGATCTTCGCCGCGTCCGCGATGGTGTGCAGCCTCAGCGGATACCGGGCAATAGCGGTGACGACGTACGGCGTGATGGCCGCGTACGGCCTTGCCGTGTCGACGTTCTCGCCAATGCGGGCAAGCTCGATGCTCGCCTCGTACGCCGTGGAGAACGCGCCAGGGTCTCCCAACGCGCATGCGCTGAACAAGTTTGTCGAGAGGTCGTCGGATTTCGCGGGTCCGATCTGATAGCCGTGGTAGTCCGCGATCCGCCTGTACGCGGACCACAGCGGGTCCAGGAGCGTTGCCGCCTCGCGCCACGCCTGTACCGCTCGCGCCTGCTGCTCGGTCAAATTCCAGGCGTTGAACCCGCGCGGATCGGAGAGCGCCGGAAGATCCGGCGCGGTCTCGTTGAGCGCGTGGCCTTCCACCACGGAGTTGAACCGCGAGACGATCTCGCGCTCCCAACCTCCGACAGCGTCGTAGACCGCGTTGTGCAACCTAGTCGCCGCCGCGTCGATGAGAACCTTGTCAACCCCTTGATTCAAAGCGAACCATTGGAAAGACTTCGCGACGACTTCCGCTTTCGCGTCTTGGAATTTCGAGGGGTCGACCGTCCGCAACGCGCCGACCGCGTCGTCGTACTCGCGCTCCGCGCCAGATCTGGACCGCAGCAAATCCTTGTAAATACCGATCTCGGATTCGACCTGTTTTGGAATCTCGATCCCGAGCTTTCGAACATGGCCCACAAGCTGTGTCAAGGCGTTGCCCTCGCGGTCGAATTCACCGTTGCCTAAAAGCATTCTCGATGCCTTTCTTTCTCAATAGATAACCAACGGCCTCGTTGGGCCGCTGAACAAATATCGAATCCCCAAAACTTTGGAGACTCGTTTCGCGCCGGAAAAGCGCTACGCCCCGACTGCGAGACCAGAGGCCAACATGGACGCGAGCCCTTGTAAATCAGCCGCGCCCGATTTGGGGACCGGCACGCCCTCGCCCTCCAACAACCGCACCAACCGAAGGGCGATCCGGCGACGTGCGCGGTAGGCCGCGCCGTGCGCTTTGTCGCACACTCGGCACCGACCGTCGTGGAAACAATCCCCAGGCCCCCTCAACACATGCCCGTTCACACACGCCCGACCAGCCATGACAACCCCTCTCCTCTGTGCACAGAAACATTCGGCAAATAAAAAGAACACACAAGAAACCCACTTCTCGCGTGCTCGCGTAGAGCGGACGAAAACGAATCGTTTTGTGTTTTGCTCTACACCCATAAATAGGGTGGGAATTTCATAAAAATCCTACCCCAAACGCCAAATCGTGATGAAACACACACGTTGATGAAACCTCCTGCCGACACTAAATTCTTCCTCACGCAAACTAAATCGCCCTCACGCCCGATTTAAACGCATAGAACTATCTCCCTGGTATCCGAATACCGTAGAACGATATTCTCTCGTCTACGGCTGCGCTAGGGGCCTTTATCGACGTTTCCCGAACGGCCGATAACCAGACTGTGGCACGCATATTTGTTTCCGCGCTTCCGCACCGCCTCCGTATTCCATTTTACGGCAAACAGCCGACAATGCAAGCGAACACGAAACAATATTTCGTCACAATCATGAAATTCCCAGTTCATGAACCATGGGAGGATATCTCTTCGGCGTGTCGCCAATGCCCGACGCGCCAGCCGGTTCTGCGGTCGACGGTTGAAAACCGGAGACCGGTCGAGTAGCGGCCTTTTCTGGCCGCGTTCGAACAAAGCTTAGTTCTTGAGCGCCAACAAGGCGCTCTATGAATAAGACTTGTCTTCTCGGAGCCGCTCCGAGGCGGCTTCTAGGGAAGAGTTGATCCCAAACCGCCCCGAAGGCGGTCCTGGAATAAGAATGGAGAGAACACACAGGAGCCGCCGCAAGCGGCTCTTGATATTCATATTCCAGAAGTCAAGGACCGGCACCGAAGCCGGTCCCTACTACTTCAAACTCTCTTCCTTCCCTCGAAGATCAGAGCCCCCGAAGGGCTCTGCCTTCATCGGTCATCATTGTTCTTCCGTCGTCCGCAGCGCGGGCCGAAGGCCCGTGCCGGGACTCCTTCCAGTGGGGATCAAGGTGGTGAGGAACGAACTACCTATAAGGGGTGTCCATCTCCACCTCGCCACCTGCTCTGATCTGCGGTTTCAAGAACGGGTGGGTATTCGAGGATATCCACCCCCGCCATGCCCGACCTGCGCTTTCTATGGTCGCCCGGATACCCGCTCCCACCGCTCGCCGTCGCGTCTTATGAGGCTGCCGAGCTTGCCGCCCGGCCTCAGCCACGTCCGGTAGCTGTGGGCCGAGCCGCCGAACTGCTCGGCCAGAGCCTCGGCGGTCTTGTTCTGGCTCACGCCCTGGCAGTGGGCGACGACCCAGTCTGCCATCTGCGCGTTGCGGTCCAGAGTCTCAGCGGACCGAGGCCGCCGTCCTTCCGGGCGCTCTCGGCGTGCCGCCACCTCGAACCGGGCTCCCGCCCCCGGCTCTAGCTCGAACTCGTCGCCGTGCCCGAGATTGCCGTACGTCCGCACCCCCAGACGCCCGCCCCTCGCCTTACGGACGTGCATGATCCAGCGCACCGCTTGGGAGACGTACGCCGAGCCCATTGGCGTGCTCGGCTTGAAACCGTTCGCATTGGCCTTGTCCGAGGAGTGCCCGACGACCACGACCGCGATACCCGCCGCCGTGAACAGCCGCACCCCCTCGAAGAACCGCCGCACCACCGCGTCGTCATTGATCGACCCGTCGAGCGCCTGCGTCAGATTGTCGATCACCACCACGTTGTGCCCGTGATATCTGATCACCTGGAACAGGTCGCCCCAGCGCTGCGCGTTCATGACCCCGATCCGGTACAAACCGACCGGGCACGAGCCCGGATCGGACACCACCGACCCGATCCGGACTCCGTACTCCTCACGCCCCGCGTCGTCGGTGAGCGCCAACGCCACCGAATAATCACCAGCGACCAGCCGCACCCCCAGAAACTCCCCGCCCGTCGCGAGCGCCGCCACCAGATGCGCCACAAGCCACGACTTGCCGACCTTCGCCTCACCGTACAGCAGCGTCGAAGTCGCCGCCACCAACCCCGGCACCAACCACGGATCAGACACCTCCGCCAGCCGCGCCGCCTCCCCAAGCGTCGTCATCGGAAACGCGGCCTTCGCCCGCTCGAACTCCGCCAGCCACCGCTCGACATCCTCGTCAACACACGAATCAACCATCAACACCCTTCCCGTCGAATCCCACCGATCCGAACACCTTTCCAGAACATCGCCCCACAAGCCGCTCAGGCCCAACCACGGCCCGACCGCCTATGCCGACACCCCGGCAAACCGGCCCAGCTCGGCGGCCACGTCCGCCACGATCCCCGCCGCCTCGTCCAACGTGAGCCCGTGCCCGCTCGCGCCGTCCGAGAACATGAGCGCGCCGTCAGGCTCCCCGTACAGCCCGAGGCCACCGCCGCGCCCGTGCGCGCAGAGCCCGTATGCGGCGTGACCCGGCTCTGCGGGATTGCGGGCCTTGCCCTTCCTCAGTCTCAGGCCCACGCCGCTCGCCGCGAACCTCACCCGCTCTTCCTCGTGATTCCATTCACTCATCCTTGCCCCATTCTTCCCTTGGTCGCGGCGGCCTGCCCACCGCTCGTTCCACGATAAGTCATCCCAACATGCTTGTCAAACTAGACGGGTACGTCGTGTTTGCCAATGATGTTTGGTACAGTCGGCGCATGGAAGAACACGATTCGCGCAGAAGCGAGCGGAACGCGCAGGCGACGTTCGTCCAGAACCTCGGGGACTGGATCGCGACGATGCGGTGGCCGGAGGGGGTCGAGAACGGCGGCCCCCTCAGCCTGGTGATCGAACCACTGCGCCCGGACCAGCCGCCCCAGGGCGGACTCTCCTCGACCGTCCTCCGCCAGATCGACTTCCGGAAAGCCGCCGAGATGCTCAATCAGCATTGGCTGGCGTCAAAACGAAGAGAGGTCGTATCGAAGAGCCTCCAGAAGTTCATCGCCAACCGTCTGCGCGACACGCTCGACAAAGGCGTGACCGACGAATACCTCGCCCTGCTCGCCCAAGAGTACGTGTCCGCCGTGAACCGAAACCAAGCAAAGCCGAACGACCATTTGGCCGAGATGGTCGGCAAGACCGTGAGCACAATCCGTGGGCACCTCTGGCAAGCGAGGAAACAGGGCCTTCTCACCGGAACTCCCGGACGAGCAGGGGGACAACTCACCCCCAAAGCCCAAGAAATCCTTAAACAACACGCCCGACCAGCGAAAACTAAAGACTGAGTCCGGCCAACGGACTCAGCTGAACCACGGCCATCCAGGCTGCAATCAGCCCGTGCGCCCTCTCCTCGGCAGCGAGCAGATACGCGCGCACGGTCTTCGCCACCTCCGAGTCACGCAGAAGCATACCGAGCAACAACACCGCCTTGCGATCCCATATACCTATCTGATTTGACTTGCCTAGGGCTGTCCGATCTTCGGACAGCCCTTTCAATTTTCGCAGTTCAGGGCCTTTTATCACCCTGTAACCGGTATGGGCGAACTCGTCTCTGTGCTCATAGAGAACACTTCGCAATGTACTCAGCTCAGCCTCATGGAATGAGGCTACTTGCACTGTCGTGGCGAACTCATAGTCCGGCACCGTCGCCAACTGCTTCGCCCGGTCCAGGACATCCGTCCGGGTAGCGAGCTGCGCCCGCTGCTGCTTGTCACCGATAATCTCGACAATGAAAACTCAAACACAAACCCGAAAAGAGTTTATCCCAAGAATACGAACCTGCTACAGCCTTAGAACGAAAATACCGCCTCAGATCAACCGAGAGCGACGAAAAAACTAAAACCGTATGACGGATAGCGAAAGCGGGCGAACGCGCCTCTAACTTAACCTCAGCGCCATTAACGCCACTGGCTAGAGCTTCTGCAACCAACTCGAAGGCGGCTCATACTCGTCCTCGCCCGGATCGGCCGCAAACGACGGCACCTCCGCAGGCTCATACCGCATCCTACGCTACAGCTAGACCTTGACGGCGACCATCGCCGAGGAACCGCTCTGCGCTAAACCCAGTGCGGTTCAACTCTCATTTCGGCGGCTCGCCGAAGGCGCTGGAGCCGTTCTTCGTGACAGTCTCGGGCATATAGCCGTCATCATTCGGGTCGTAGGCGTAATACGGGCTGTTCCAGACAACCGCCACCGCGTGGTTCTGATTCACATTCAAATCAAAACTGTAGTGGTCCTCTGTCGCGAAGCTTGCCCACCATAGATAATTGCTAATAGCGGTTTTCGCGGGCACGCTCGGAGCTTCTGTGGTACGCGCGTGCTGGGCCCAGTAGGCCGCGAGCTTGTGGAATGCCTCTTCTCCAGTGCCCTCGGGGTAGTGCACCCAGTAATACACCTGGGTTTTGTAGGGGCTTTTCTTCGGATCTCCGTAGTCGTTGACCTTGCCGCTCCTGGCAGCGCGAAACCCTGAGTCGCCGGGATGGTCGCCGATGGCGTAGTACGCGTAGGACCATCCGTCCGGGAAGTCCCTCAAGGAGTCCTGCAAATACGTGGTGATCCTGGCCCTCGCCAGATCTGCCGTCAAGCCTGGCAGCGGTTTCTTATCCATCTGCCCTCCGTTCATTACATGGTCGATCTGATGGTTTGTCCAACTGCACCCGCTCGTGGCCATGATCGCGGCGAGCGCCAGCGTGTAGTGCCGCATGCGCCTCATCGCTTGGGCCCGTTGATGATCACGCCCATCGTCGTCAAGGCGCTGTCTTTGCCTTGGGTGTCGTCCCAGTAGTCGCTGTGCGCTCCGCCGGGCATCGGGTGGTCCCAGGTGGGCGGGTGGGGGTCTACGGGGATGATCTGGCTTTTGGGCAGGTTGAATTCCGAGCCGGTGGGCGCGGGGCCGAGAGGCGAGTCCCCGAACGGGCCAAGGCCGGTGCCGGGGAGCGCTGGGATCGGAACACCGAACGGGCCATGGACCACGGGGATGCTCTCCGAGTGGGGCACGGGGTCCCATTTGTCTGCGGCGGCCCAGGTGTGGCTGGCGGCTTGCGACGGGTCCACGCCGGTCAGGCGCAGGTCGCTAGGCGATTGCATCTCCACTCCTGGGGAGCCGAGGTAGATCACGTCGTCCGCGTTCAACGTCCGACCGTGGGACGCGGCCTCACCCACGACGGTTGAGCCGTAGGAGTGCCCGATGACGGTGTTGTGGGAGGGGTCGCCCTCGTGCGTGGCACGCAGTCCGTCCTGGAAGCGGTCCAAGAGCGGAGCGCCCGCCTCCGCGCCTTTCGGGGAGGAGGGGTTGTTCTCGCCCACCCAGTCCGGGGCGTCGTAGCCGAACCACCCGATCACCGAAGTCCCGTCCTTCGGCGAACCGGCGTTCACGGCAGAGTTGAACATGCCGTCGATCCGGTGCATGTCGCCGGGGAGGTGGTCTGCGTGCTCGGTGGTGCCAGGCACGAACGTCGCAACATTCTTCGCCGTGTCCGGGTTCCCCGCGCTGACCACGGCCCTGGTGCCGTCTTGGGCGTGCTGGAGCAGGTAGCGGTGCTGCCCTGGGATCTCTTTCCCGTTCGGGTCGAGCACGGGCTTGAGGGCGCCTTGCAGGTCCAGGCTCTTCTGCAGGTCGGCTTGCGCGGCATCGGCGCGGTTCTTCCACTCCCGCCACTGGCGGCCCTCGTTCGAGCCTGGATTGTGGGGCGCGTGGTCGAGGTTCCAGTCCTTGTGCTCGTCCAAGATGCGCTGTACGCCCTGTTTCTTTTCTTCGGTCTCCCGGTCGAACGTGGCCCGGTTGAACTTGTCCTTGTCCACAGCCGGAATCCCGTCCAAATCCCCGATATGCGCGTGCTTGCGCCACATCTCTTCCTTCTCCCCGTCATTCAGCTTGCCCCACTGATCGCGCAGGATGAAAGGATTGTCAGGCACCGCTCCCGAAGCCATGCCCTCGATCGTCTCCATCGCGGCCCTATGAGAGTCGTAAGGCGTGTAGGGCTGGCCTTTGCTGTCGAGGGCGAGGTCTTTGAAGTCCATCGCCTCCCTGACCTTCGAGCCCCAGTCCCGCCCGAGGTCTTCGAGCTGCCCCACCAGGCGCTTGAGGTCTTCGGTCAGCTCCGCCGCTTTGAACTGCAGGAGCTGTCCGATCTGCCACGGAGCCCCCTGGGGGACCGAGCCGGGTTTGACGTGGACGGCGAAGTCCTGGGCGACCTCGAACGGCTCCCCGCAGTCCCACGTCTTCGACCCGTCCGGGGAGGCGACGAGCATCGGCATCGACTCCACCCCGGCGAGGAACTGCCGCGCGGTCTTCGCGGACTCCGAGATGTACCCGTCCGCCTGCGTGTACGTCTCGGCGGCGGCGAGCAGGCGCGTGTGCTCCGTGCCGTACGCGCGCCCGAAACCGCTCGCGCGCTCCTGCAGCGCGTCGGACGCGGCCCCGGTCCATTCCTTCCCGCTCGCGGGGAACCGCAGGCGCTTGGGGAACTGGGCCTGCTCGTCCGCGATCTTCCCCGCCCGTGCCCGCAGGGCCTGCGCCGCCGTGCTGAGCACAGACGGGTTGAGCTTCTCCAACAAGGCGCGGGTGAGAGGCCCGCTCACCTCGGAACCCCCGAGCGCTCAATGTTGGCCTTCGCGTCGTCGTCGGTCGCGTCGACCTTGTCGGCGGCCTCGATGACCGCGTTGCCGAGCCAGTCGTGCCCGTCCGCGAACCGCCGCAAATACTCCTGCTGCCCGTCCGCGACGGCCACAAGAGCGTCCGCCAAGTCCAGCCCCGCCAGCCCGGCAGCGGCGTCACGGGACGCGGACGGCGATTGGTCGGCGCGCAGCGCCTCCCCGTCCGAAAGCACCTCACGGCCCGCCTGGCGGGCCTTCTCCGTGTCCAGCTTCACCTGCCGCCACCCTCACGGGCCCGCTGCACCACGGCCTCACGACGGCGCATCTCCAAAGCGCCCGCCCCCGAATACACCGCGAACCGAGAGCCACCCAGCTCAAGGACCTTGTCCGGCACCACCGGGGCGAAGCTCTTCCGCGCCGCCTCCGCGCGCTGCTCCGCGACCGCCCTCTCGTCGTCCTCGTCCATGCGGTCCATATAGTCGAACCGTTTCACGGCAGGGCCGAGGTCGTCATAACCGCGTGATTGCCCTAGATGTCGCGCCATCAGGTGAGAACCTTTCCACGTTCCTCGTCCCGGACCCGCCGCCCAACAGGGCGACGAACCTCGTTATCACAGAAATCATAACCCGCGCCACGCCGACGAGCGCGCCGGAACGCGCTCGTCAACGGCATCAGGTGTCGCGCTGATCGTACAGGCCAGAAGCCGCCCCCGCTACCCGGTATCTAACATTTGTATCTACCATATATTTCACACAGATGTGACGACCACCGTTCGTATGCGGAGCATGGGCGCATGAGACCAGGCGACCAGAGCGACAGGGCGTGAGCCGCCGTATCACGCGCGGCTTCCGCCGTCACGCCTTCGCCAAGGCACGCCTCGCCTACAAACGCAAAGGCATCAGCAATCACGACCTCAGCAGGCTCTCAGGGGTTGGGGAGAACACACTGAGACGCTGGCAGAGCGGCGAAGTCCTGCCCACCATCGACAAACTCAGCGCCACACTCGCCGTGCTCGGCGTCCCAGTCGGCCAAGTCGTCGTCATCCCGGCAGAGAAGCGCACCCTCGGGGATCTTCGCATCCTCGCCGGATTCACCCAGCCTCAACTCGCCAAGGCGGCGGGCATGAGCACGACGGCTTTGTCCATGCTCGAACGCGGCGGAACACCGCTCACCGAACAAAGGGCGCAAGCGCTCGCGCCACTGCTCGGCGTCAGCGCCGACGATATCCACGTGGCATGGCAGAGGGCGCGGGACCGCCCACCGGGGACACCGGCCTGAATGATCCCGCCGATTAAAATAAGCCCCGATTCGGCTTCTAAGCCGTTTTCCGTCATCGCCTAGGTCATGTGGCTGGACAGGGCACGGGGATCGTTCTGTGAAAGCATCAGCGCCGTTCAGTCCTCGTTGGCTTCGAGGATCTGGCGTACGGCCCGGTTCGCGGCCTCGCCGAACTGTAGCTGTTCCTCGAACCGTTTCAGGTCTCCGAGGTCGATTGCCCATTCCGCTGCTCCGGTGGTGTTCTTGAAGGTGAGGCGGACGCCCGTCGAGCGGAGCCATTCGTTTTTCGCTTTGACGTCTTGGTTCTCCCACCAGTCGGCGAACTTCTCGCCGGTCGGCGTCCAGGTCCAGCCGGACGGGCGGACCGCGCGCGAGGCGAGTTCGGTCTGACGGCCCGCGAGGGCCGTGATGCGCTGGTCCAGTCGGTCGCGTTGGGGTGTTCCTTTGCGGAACGCCGCGCTTCCGAGCTGGTCCGTGAGGTCCGCCAACGTGGCGTCGATGTCGGCGAGCTCGGTGGAGTGGTCCGACCCCGCGTCCCACGTCCGCTCTCGCCGTTCGGAGTCGCCGAACAGGTCTAGGAGGTTCTCGTTCAGGAATGTGTCGGCGTGGTCGAGTGTCACAGAGCGGTTGCCGCACGGCTCACGGTTCACACTAGAGGCGCACCGGTAGCGCTGCTGGCGGCCCTGATCGCCCGCGTGCCGGTACATCGGCCTGCCGCACTCCCCGCACGAGAGGACCCGCAGCAAGAGGCTGTCGCTCTTCTCGCGCTGGCCTTTGCGCTGCCCCTGCCCACGGCTCTGAAGCTCCGCTTGCAGCCGGTCGAACACGTCTCTGGTGAGGATCGGCTCGGAGCGCACCACCGGGGACCCGTCGTCGTCGCGGACCACGGTCTGAGGCCCCGCGATCTTGCGGCCCCGATGATTGCGGAGCGCGCGCCCCTCGTCGTCTGTCGCGGCCTCCCGCACGACGATCTGGCCCAAGAGAGTGGGGGACTTGAGCGCTCGCTGCATGACACGGATCTGCCATTGGTAGCCCTTGACCTCGCGCCCCTGCGCCTGGGCGAAGCGGTCGCGCGGGGTCAACTCGCCCCGCGCGGTGAAGTCGTGCGCCACCGACCGCAACGACTCCCCGTCCAAAATCCGCGTGACCGCCTCCAAGATCGCCGCGACCTGCACGGGGTCCGGGGCGTAGCGCCACTGCCCGGACGACTTGTCCGGCAGATACCCCCACGGCGGGGTGCCGCCCCGGAACTTCCCGGCCCTGGTGTTGAACCGGGCCGCCGACGAGCTGCGCTCCGAGTTCGCCGCCGACTCCATCTGCGCCACCCACGCGATCGACATCGCGCTGTGCATCCCGTACGGGGAGTCGAAATCCAGGAACGGCTCTTTGACGCTGACCAGCTTCACCGAATGCGCCTGGCACCAGCGCATCAAGTCCAAGATGTCGAACACATGCCGTACGACGCGGTCCATCCGCCAGAACACCAACACGTCGATCTCGTGCATCCGCCCGTGGTCGTTCTTGCCGTCCCCGATCCACTCCTGAAGCGCGGGGCGCTCGAACGGGGACGTGAGCGTGGCCGACACGTCCAGATCCTCGACAGACCCCACGATCACGTAATCACGCTGCTCGCACAGGGTTCGACTGTCATCCAGCTGCCGTTCCGGCGAAGTCGTCGCGTCCGTCAACCGCGACAACCGAATGTCGATCAATGCCCGCTTGCTCATGGGAGGTAATTATGCACAACTGGCGAATCGGCAGTGCTGGTCGCGTGCGTTGACGTGGGTTTCGACTGTGGGTGTGGGTTTGTATTGGTCTGGTGTGGTGGTGAATTTGATTCGTTTGGCTGCTTTCGCCAACATTTGCGCCAGCTCGGAGTCAATCGGGGCTCCGTCCAGCAATGCGGGGAGTTCTGCTTTTCCGACGAGGGCGGGGAGTTGGACGATCAGTTCGATGTTCTTCGGCTGATGCTGGGGCCGTCGGGCCGCTTCGCAAGTTGGCCTGTCGCATTCGCAGACGAGCTGTTCTTCGTCGCTCCCGAGGACAGCTAATGCGTCGCTGTGCCTGGTCCACAAGGGCCTGCCGTCCTTCGGGCACACGGTGTTGGCGATCTGGGTCAGCCGCTCGCGCAGCTCGGCGGCTTGTTCGAGGGGCATCGTCCCGCGCAGGTCCGCCATGCCGTCACTGATCGGGGTGATGAAGAACCCACGTTGCCTGTGGGCGCGTTCGCGACGCTGCTTGCACCACTCCGGGTCGAGCCTCAGAAATTGGGCTTCCATCAAGTGCGAGATCTTCCCGTACGAGCACATGCGCCAACGCGGCGCCTGCGCCGCGAGCCACGCGTCGAGTTCTTCCCGGCATTGCGCGGGCGCGAAGCCCAGGTTCTCCCCGATAAACCGGGCGGCTTTCGCCGTGATTTCGGCCGCCGCCAGCTTCGCCCCGAGTTTCGGGTAGTTGACCGTCATGTCTTCCGCGAAGGAGAGCATCGCCTCCGCGCCGCGAGACGAAACCCCGAGCGCCGGGCCGAGCTCCAACAACACCGCCTCGCGGGTCGCGAACGAGAAAATCCCTTTCCCGCACTGACGCTCCTCCACGATCTGGCGCTCCGCGACCTTCTCGGCGATCCTCGCCACCAGCACCGCTTTCCGGGAGAGCAGCAGGGACTCCTCGCGCTCCACTTCTGCGAGCGCGGCGAACAAATCCCTCACCGCCGAACCGGTTC
>NZ_JBOFQF010000030.1:0-2841 GCF_051660745.1 Segniliparus sp.
CGCAGATCAAGCAGCAGGTCGAGAAGGGCGACGTGTCCGGGCTGGCGACGATGATCGCGCAGCAGGCGGGCGGTCTGATCACCTCCGAGTCCCAGGACATCGGGCAGAGCGTGTCCGCCGTCGGATCGCAGATCCAAACCGTGCTCCCCATGATGAACACGGTGATCCCCGGCCTGTCCAATGTGCTGCCGCAGGCCCAGGCCGCGGCCGAGGTGCAGCTGCAGCAGCAGCGCGCCGCGAAGAAGCAGGATCCTGTCGATCCGCAGGTCCCGGCTGCTCCCGCCGCTCCGGCTCCGGTTGCTGAGGCTCCTGCTGCTCCGGCTCCGGTTGCTGAGGTCCCGGCTGCTCCTGCTGCTCCGGCTCCGGTCGCTGAGGCTCCGGCTGCTCCTGCTGCCCCGGCTCCGGTCGCTCCGGTGCTGCCCGAGGCTCCGGCTCCGGTTCCGGCAGCCCCCGTCGCGTCCGAGGCGGCTCCTGCCGCCCCGGCGCCTGCCCTGCCTGCGAACTAGCCGCAACAGGTTTCCATCACACAGCCGCAACGCGCCGGCCGAGGTTCACGCCTTGGCCGGCGCGTTGTGTTGTGCCGAGAAGCCTGTGCTGTGCCGAGAGGTCTAGGAGCGCCACCACGAGTCGAACGGCGTCACGGGCACGGCGCGCTTGTGCCGGGTGGCCAGGAAGATCCTCTCGACCTTCGAGCTCACCGCGTCCTCGACCGGCTTGCCCTCCAAGTAGTCGTCGAGCTGCGCGTAGGTGAGGCCGAGCGCTTCCTCGTCCGGCAGGGCGGGCCGGTTGTCCTCCAGGTCGGCGGTCGGCACTTTCCTGGTGATCGACTCCGGAGCGCCGAGATGCCGAAGGAGCTGGGCGCCTTGGCGTTTGGTGAGGCCGGTGAGCGGCGTGACGTCCACGCCGCCGTCGCCGTATTTCGTGAAGAAGCCGGTGACGGCCTCGGCCGCGTGGTCGGTGCCGACGACGAGATAGCCGAGCTGGCCCGCGATGGCGTATTGCAGCACCATCCGCTCTCGGGCTTTGATATTGCCCCGCACGAAATCACGCAGCTCCTCGGTCTGGAGCGCCGAGGCGGCGGAGCCTGCCGTGGCGTCGGCGCCAGGCCTGACGTTCGCGGTCGTCGAGCGGTCGGGCCGGATGAACTCCAGCGAGATCTGCGCGTCCGCCTCGTCGGCCTGGGTCCCGTACGGCAGCCGCACGGCCAAGAATTGGGCCTCGTGCCCGTCCGCACGCGACTTCTCGGCGGCGAGTTGGGCGAGCTTGCCCGCCAGCGCGCTGTCTTGCCCGCCGCTGATGCCGAGCACGAACCCTTTCGCGCCGCTGGCGAGGAGGTAGTCGGCAAGGAAGCCGACTCGTCGGTCGATCTCCTCCTGCGGGTCGACAGTGGGGGAAACAGCCAGTTCGGCGATGATTGTCTCGCGCAGCGTCGTCATGGGGATCACTGTAGCCGCCGGGGGCGGGAGGGGCTCGGCCACGCTTGCGGAGCGCGGGGCTGCCTCCGCCATGCTCGACATGTCATCATGTTGGGATGGATCAAGTGCTCGTGGTCTCGGCGACCGAGGCGGAAGCGGCAGGCGTTCCCGCCGATCTCCCCACGCTGATCTGCGGGATCGGCAAGGTTCCCGCGGCGACCGCGCTCACGAGGACACTCGCCCGTTGGCCAAGCCCGCAGCTGCCCCTCGTGGTGAACGTCGGCACGGCGGGCGCGCTGCGCCCAGGGCTTTCGGGCCTGTGGCTCCCTTCGGCTGTGGTGAACCACGAGATGAACGTGACGTCGATCGAGGAGATGGGGATCTTTCTCACGGCGCGTTACGAGCTCCCCGAGGGCGACGGCTCGGTCCTCGCCACTGGCGACGTGTTCGTGACGGACACGGCGTTGCGCGACCGGCTCGCGGTCGGCGCGCAGCTGGTGGACATGGAAGGCTTTGCTTTAGCGCATGTCTGCGCCGAATTCGGCGCGAAGCTGCGCATCGTCAAACACATCAGCGACGAGGCGGACGAGCGGGCGACGAGCTGGCCGGAAAAAGTCGCAGAGTCTGCGGCGCAGCTGGGCGAATGGCTGCGGGAGCGTTTTTCGTCCGGCAGATCGCCGTTGGAGCACGCGCCGACGTCTTGACAGATGCGCTGCCGCGGATCGGACCCGAGCCTGCGGTTTTCGGTATGCTCCGGATGGAAGCGTTCGCCGGAACCTTCCTGCGGGGCCGCCCGCGAATTGGACTGCTTCGACGGGTTTTTCGACAGAGCTCCGCGTCGACGCATAGGAAAGGGAACGTATGACGAATGTGCTGGTGCTCGTCGGAAGCGTGCGGACCGGTTCGGTGAACCAAAAGCTCGCCCAAGTCGCGGTGGACGGCGCGCCCGAGGGCGTGTCGGTGCAGATCTACCCCGGGCTGGAGCTGCTGCCGCATTTCAACCAGGACCTCGAGGAGCCGCCGTTGCCGGAGGAGGTGGCCCGCTTCAAGGAAGCCGTGGGCGCCGCGGACGCGCTGCTGCTGGTGACCCCCGCGTACAACGGAGCCCCGTCCGCGGTGCTCAAGAACGGGATCGACTGGGCTTCCCGCCCCTACGGCAGCGGTCCGATCGCGAACAAGCCGGTCGCGGTCATCGGCGCCGCGAACAACCCCCAGGGCGGCCCGCAGTCGATCGGCTTCGCGAGCGCGGCGAGCACTATCGCGGGCGGGAAAGTCCTCGAAGAGACGGTGTTCGCGGCGATCAGAGACCTGCCCGACGGCGAGCCGTCGAAGGACCCGCAGGTCGTGGACGGCGTGAAGGCCGTTTTGGCCGCGTTGGCGTCTGCCGCGCAGGTCTGAGCGCCCGCTCGTTCGACAACCTCGTCGG